>NZ_JBYLHW010000040.1:0-24229 GCF_057747715.1 Bacillus sp. JST-5
ACCTTCGGCAGAAAGGGCTTTGTTTTGTCATGCAAACTCACCCAGTGATACCTAGCCTCATATGAAGTTCGTGTTCCGAGAGACCTTAAAGTTTGCCGCTCGCTTCCTTCAGATTCCGCGTCACCACGGACACCCTTGCGTTAAGCTAACTGCTACTTCTGCCTTCGCAGCTCGGGACTTTCACCCTATAGATTACACCCATGCCGGGCGCACATGAATAGAAAAGTTCGGGAATCACCGAACTTTTTTTAGGCGTCTATATTTATGAAAAATTTATTCTTTCATTTGGAAGTACATATGGCACCCGTTTATTACTTAGTTATTAAAAAAGAATTTGCACATTTGTAAATAACTTACCATATTAGCAATAACTATGCTTCTGTTATTAATCTCTAATCCAAACAGCAGTTCCAATCGGGACGATTCTTGCAAGTTCTTCAACATCATGATTATACATGCGAATGCATCCTCTAGATACGGCTTTTCCAATTGAACTCGGATCATTTGTTCCATGAATTCCATAATGTTCTTTTGATAAACTCATCCACATTGTTCCAAAAGGACCACCGGGATTGGGAGCTTTATTGATAATGACATATTGACCGGTCGGTGTTTCGTGAAGCATTCGTCCGACAGCAATAGGATATTCTTTTTGTAACACATTGTTATGATACAAATACAGTTTCCTTAAACGTCTAGAAACTTCAATTCGATAAGGAATCGTTTCCGGAGAAGGAATCCCTGGTATCACGATTGGTTGACCTGGATAAATTATATTAGGATTGATACCAGGGTTGGCTCGAATAATTTCCGTATAAGGTGTACGATAATCTCGAGAAATTTGATATAACGTTTCACCTGGCTTTACTGTATGAATCATTGGGAATACCTCCGTGTTAAATTTAGTATTCTATTATATGCTTTGAAATGGGAAAAGGGATTGTTCACCAAAATTGTTAGACCATTCATGTGATTTTCCAAAAAGAAGTGCTCCTCCAAACATTACTGTCCTCGAAAATCTCAATGCAGCTCTCCAAAATTTAAACGCAGTGAGTTTAATATTACATAATCCATTTCTTGTAATCTTACATTGTGGAAAATGCTAGAGGAATGAAGGGAAGGAGATTGTAGTAAATCAAATACATCAAATTCTTCTTAATGACCAGCCATTAATTTTTTCATATCGGCTAGAATTTTTAACTTGCGACAAACTTCAGAGGAATGTTTTATCAATAGAGTTTTCAAATTTTTATAATCATTCCATCACTTGATCATTTTTCACGTTCCTCAACTAACACTACATTTTGATATAATAGAATCAAATTAATCCTCAATGGTAAGGAGTTCTTTCATGAGCGAATTTAAACATCCGTTTAAAAGATCATTTAATAGTTTAGAAGATTTAGCTGATAGCATTAAAGATTACCTCGGATGTCCTGTGACAATTGAAGATGCCAATCACAGACTATTAGCATACAGTTCACATGAAGAAGAAACTGATCCCGCACGGATCGCTACTATTATTACACGAAGAGTTCCTGAAAATGTCATTAATAAACTTTGGAAAGAAGGCATCATTCCAAAATTAATGGATACCGATGAAGTTGTGAACATTCCTCAAATCAAAGAAATCGGCTTAGGAAATCGTCTCGCTATTTCTATTCGTAAAAATCAAGAAGTATTAGGGTACATATGGGTTGTGGTCGAAAATAAAAAAATAACGAAAGAAACCTACACACATCTTAAAGATGCAGCAAATAGTGCCGTCCCGTTACTTAGAAAACTTCATATGCAACGGAAAAAGAAAATTGAAGATTATCAAGACTTTTTCTGGCAATTAATCACCGGCCATTTTACTGCACAAGAAGAGATCATTCGAAAATTTCATCAATTAAATGTTACCATCCCTGAACAATATACCGTTATTGTATTCCAATTCGAAGCTGACATTACGAAAAAAGTAGAAGAACATATTTCTTATTTAATAACGACAAGCCAAAAAATTAAGCATCATTTTTTAGTTGTAATGCGAAATGAATTGATTTTGTTGGCTTCACCTGTTTTGAATCCATCAGAACGACAACCGTTGAGCGAATTTATTCCATTTTTTATTTCTGAAATGAAAAACCGCTTTTCCATTGAAGGTATTAAAGGCGGGGCAGGCTCCATTTATCAAGATCTCATAAAAGTAGAAAAGTGTTATCAAGAAGCATTACAAGTTATTGAGTTAAAAGATCTCTATAAGGAAGAATTAGCAAACATTTATCAATATCATCAACTTGGGTTATTTCAATACGTCAAATTGTTAAAAAATATTCGGACGGATGAGCATCCAGCAATCAAAATTCTTGAAAACTATGATAAAGAAAACAATACTAATCTATTAAAAACATTGGAAGTTTTTATCCAAAATGATAGTAATGTGAGTGATACAGCGAAGCAATTGTATATTCACACAAATACATTAGGATATCGTCTAAAACGAATAACTGAAATTGCTGATTTTGACTTGAAGAACGTACACGAAAAGATGGCGATATATTTAGATTTAAAAATTAGGAAATTGAAGAATTAATCGTTTGTGTAAATCCACAAATAAAGCGGTTTCAATTTGATTAAATGGACAATGACCATTCACACCCGAAATTTTATAATAATACGGAGTATGATAATAGGGGAGGAAGGAACCATGATTATAGGAGTTCCTAAAGAAATTAAAAACAATGAAAATCGTGTAGCCATTACTCCTGCAGGGGTAGATGCATTTGTAAAAGCTGGACATAAAGTAATAATTGAAACAAATGCTGGGCTTGGTAGCGGTTTTACAAATGAAGACTATATCGCAGCTGGTGCAGAAATCGTTCCAACAGCGAAAGATGCATGGTCTGCGGATATGGTAATGAAAGTTAAAGAGCCAATTGCTTCCGAATATCAATATTTCCGTGAAGGTTTAATTTTGTTCACATACTTACATTTAGCTGCAGAGCCAGAACTAGCAAAAGCATTAACTGAAAAAGGTGTTATTGCGATTGCTTATGAAACCGTAGAAGTGAACCGTACATTACCGCTACTTACACCAATGAGTGAGGTAGCCGGAAGAATGGCCGTACAAATCGGTGCTCAATTCTTAGAAAAAATTTATGGCGGAAAAGGAATCCTTTTATCAGGTGTTCCAGGCGTTAAACGTGGAAAAGTTACAATCATCGGTGGGGGAGTAGCTGGAACAAATGCAGCAAAAATGGCTGTTGGATTAGGCGCAGATGTAACTATTATCGACTTAAATCCAGATAGACTCCGTCAATTAGATGATATTTTCGGAAATGATGTAACAACTTTAATGTCAAATCCATATAACATAGCTGAATCTGTGAAAGATTCTGACCTTGTCATTGGAGCAGTTTTAATCCCTGGTGCAAAAGCTCCTAAACTTGTATCAGAAGAAATGATTAAATCTATGACTCCTGGTTCTGTCGTGATTGATATTGCGATTGACCAAGGTGGTATTTTCGCTACATCTGACCGTGTAACAACTCATGACGATCCTACTTATGTAAAACATGGAGTTGTCCATTATGCAGTTGCGAATATGCCAGGTGCAGTACCAAGAACTTCTACGATTGCCTTAACTAACGTAACTATGCCTTATGCTTTACAAATTGCAAACAAAGGTTTTGCAAAAGCCGTTACTGAAAACCAAGCCTTAAAACTTGGAGTCAACGTCCTAAATGGAAGCATTACGTATGAAGCCGTTGCTAGAGATTTAGGATATGAATACGTTCCCGTTGAAGAAGCACTTCAAAAAGTAGCTACAACTCTATAAAATAAGATCCCTCATGTTCTTACTGAAGTGACCCAGTAAAATGGGACAAGGAAAAAACACCTCCTGAATCGAATGTATAACTTACTTCGATTTGTGGAGGTGTTTGTCTTATGGGGACAAGAGTTCATTATCCAGAGGAGATCAAGTGGAAAGCTATCGAGATGAAACAAGCAGGGTATACCAACCGAGAAATTATGGAGACGTTAGGGATTAAAAATAAGACGCAGATCAAGACATGGATGAGATGGTATAAAAATGGCGAAACTCATCGGTTTTCTCAGCCTGTAGGGAAGCAATATGTATGGGGGAAAGGGGCACAGGAATTAAATGAAATGGAACAGCTCAAAATGCAAAACCGTCAGCTAGAAGCACAATTGGAAATCTTAAAAAAGTACAAGGAACTCGAGAGGAGATGGTGCCAGAAGTAGTGGTCCAAGTTGTAAGAGAGTTAAAAGACAGATATCCTGTTACCCTTATCTGTTCTTGTTTAGGAATTCCAAGATCGACATATTATCGATGGGAAAAGAAATGGGAAGAGTTCATGATGGAATCAGAGTTAGAACGGTTGATTCAAGAAATTTGTGTAAAGAATCATTATCGTTATGGTCATCGCAAGATAAGAGAAGTCCTACGGCTTAAATATGGAATCAAGTTGAATCGCAAAACCGTACAAAAAATCATGCAAAAACGGAATCTTCAATGCCGTGTGAAGAAAAAACGTCAAAACTGGATCAATGGAGAAAGTAAAATCATCGTACCGAATCGTTTAAACCGTGATTTTACGGCTTCTCAACCAAATGAAAAGTGGGTAACGGATATCACTTATTTGCCGTTTGGTACTTCGATGCTTTACTTGTCAACCATTATGGATTTATACAATAATGAGATTATTGCCTATCAAATCAGCGACCGACAGGATGTTCAGCTAGTGTTAAAGACACTAGAAATGGCCGTAAAAGAGCGACAACCAAAACAAGTGTTACTCCATAGCGATCAAGGGGCGGTCTATACGTCTTATGCTTTTCAACATTTGGCCAAAGAAAAAGGCATTACCACGAGCATGTCCCGCAAAGGAAACTGCCATGATAATGCCGTAATAGAATCGTTTCATTCTTCATTAAAGGCTGAAACATTCTATTCACAAGAAAAACAAAATCTCACTAACTCTATTGTAAAACAAATGGTTCAGAATTACATCTATTATTATAATCAAATTCGAATTCAGGCCAAATTAAACTACCTGTCTCCTATTGAGTTCAGGAAACAGGCAGCATAGGTGTTTTTTCTGTGTCTCAAATAGGTGGGTCAGTCCATACATACATGAGGGTTTTTTATTTAAAAATGATTTGAAACAAGGATATGTTTTTAAAAATATGTAACGATGCTGATTTTTTTGGAAGACAAATTGGATAAACCAAGAGGAGATGATTTACTAGCAACTTTGATGGATTTATTTGCAAGTTGATCAATCAGGAGAAAATACTTAAAACATGGGAGCAAAATATCTTGCAACTCATATTGATAAATTTGCAAGTTGAACGTTCAAGGATGATTTTTCTATAAAAGGAAGGATTGGCTTGGGCCAATCCTAACTGATTGAATGGTTATTTGCAATTTAAATTATGAGATTTGTAAGTTGATGAAAGGTATTTGTAACTTTTGAATAATTACTTGCAACTAGAAAATTGCGTATTTGCAAGTGACAAAGAAAAACTTGTACCTATTGAAAACTTATTTGTAACTCTAAGACATTTTTTGTAAGTTTGACCAAAATCAACTTTTTAATATATTTTTTATAGAATTTATTTCTTTTTACAAAATTTAAGTTTCCACCTTAACAATCATATCACTGCGATTGGAATGTACGCCGATCGTTATTTTTTTGTACAAAATTGCCTTCACGACAATATTAGACAATGAGAGTTTGGATAGAATGTCTTATAATAAATATTGTAAAAATATTCTTAATTTTAAAAATAAAAAGGAGGCGTAATCCAATGTCCACGACCATTGGCAAAATTTTTGACTTAACTGTCCAAAAATTTCCGAACAAAGAGGCAATTTTTGATGTTCGGAAAAATGTTCGCTATACATATAAAGAATGGAGCGAACAAGTAAACCGTTTAGCAAATACATTATTGAACGAAGGAGTTCGTAAAGGAGATCGCGTTTCAACGTTTCTTTTTAACACTGAAGAATTAGGGACAACCTTTTTCGCCTGTGCAAAAATTGGTGCCATCTTTAATCCGATTAACTTCCGTTTATCTCCTGAAGAAGTGGCATTTATCTTACAAGATGCATCTCCAAAAGTCGTTATTTTTGAAAAAGCTTTAGAACCTGTCATCTCCTCCATTCATCAACGCTTTGACTCTATTTCCTTCTGGTTTATCGATGAAGATACTCCACCATATGCTGCCAACTATCATGAAAAACTTTCCAATTCAACCAATGAAGACATCCATGTTGAAGTGAATGAAAACGATTTATATGCATTTATTTATACAAGTGGAACAACAGGAAGACCAAAGGGAGTGATGCACACCCATCGAAACATGGTGGATCAAAGCATTCTTTGCATCGCTGCCTGTAAATATGACAAAGAAGATGTAGGACTTGTCACCGGTCCAATGTTCCATTGCGCCGAACTTCATTGTGCATTTTTACCGCGCGTGAATACAGGATGCAAAAACGTCATTTTACATCAATTTAATCCAAAAAAAATTCTTGAATTGATTGAACAAGAAAAAATAACAAAATTTTTTGCTGCACCAACGATGTGGAACATGCTTCTTCAGGAAGATTTAGATCAATATGATACAAGTAGTTTAAAACTTGGATTGTATGGTGCAGCCCCAATGGCCCCAACTTTAGTTCGGGCCCTTCATGAAAAATTTGGAATCCAACTTGTGCAAGCCTATGGGATGACGGAAATGGGACCAGCCATTACCTTTTTAACTTCGAGCGACCAACTTCGAAAAACAGGTTCTGCTGGTCAAGCAGCTTGGCATCATGAAATTCGTGTCGTTCGTCCGAAAGAAGACGGTCCATCAGAACCTGATGATGTTCTGCCACCTTTTGAACCCGGGGAAATTATCGTACGTGGTCCAAGTATGATGGTTGGATATTATCAGCGAAAAGAAGCTACAGAAAAAGCTCTGTATAAAGGTTGGTATCATACTGGTGACATTGGATATATGGATGAAGATGGTTACTTATATGTGAACGACCGTGTTGACGACATGATTATTAGTGGGGGAGAAAATATTTATCCAAGAGAAGTCGAAGATGTTTTATATGAACATGATGGAGTGTTAGATGTGGCCGTCATTGGCTTACCAGATGACCATTGGGGTGAATCGGTTACAGCTTTTGTTGTGAAAAAGTATCCAAATGTGACAGAACAAGAGCTCGATGAATTTTGTAAAAACCATCCGAAATTAGCAAATTATAAACGGCCGAAAAAATACATGTTTGTCGATGCACTTCCTCGGAATGCAAGTGGAAAAATCCAAAAATTTATTTTAAGGAAAGAAGTTTCCATGAAGAACTAAAACGTATCTAGGGGACTAAAACTTTAGTTCCCAATTTTTTTATGTTAAATTACTTGAATGTTCTGTGAATATAGCCCTAAACAATTGAACCATGTAGGAAAGATGTTCGATTTTGCTTGATACATATCGTTCTTTAAAAACCCATATGCTATCATAACTTTAGGAAAATTTTAGGCTGTTTTCATATAGATTGTTGCTTTCTTGACATAAAAGGTTGATACGATATGGTTTAAGGAGGCGTTCGAGTATGTGGAAAGATGTATATGAAGAGTTCAGCGAATTAACAAAATCAGAGCAAATAGCACTATTTGAAGCAATGTAACAAGATTTGTTTCCAGAAGAACCTGATAAAATCACGAAACTTCTCAAAACCATTCGTGAAGCAAGATTTGCTTCTGGTATAGCTTGTATTCATTGCGGAAGTACATCGGTAAAGCGAAACGGCAAGTATCGTTCAAGACAACGTTATCTATGCAATGATTGTGGAAAGTCCTTCAACGATATGACAAATACACCATTTTCAGGTTCTCGTTATCCTGAAAAGTGGGTGGAAATACATCGAACTAATGGTTAAAGGTTATACCCTACCAAAAATCGCTGAACGCTTAAAAAATTCATATCTCTACTACATTCTATTGGTAAAAATTTGGCATTTGAAAATCAAGTTGAACAAATGCTTATTTCAGCGTGTCAAAAATCCAATCATAATACAATTAAGATGCTAAGAAGTGCATAAAAAGACCTCCATATGAGGTCAATTTTTAAATATCTATAAATATCAAATCCATAAATCCTATAAGTCCATTAAAAATAGACTTGCAAGTTGCCACACCGAAATAGCAAGTGGAATAATTGATAGGAGTTTTAACCACTTTTTTTTAGTTGCAAATCCAATCATTAACAATAGTAATCCTATTATTAGAACAACAATAATTGTTAAGAATGTCATACCGAAACCTCCCTTAATATTTTACTTCTATAAATTATTTAGGTATTACTTTCCAATATCCTTATTGTTATTTTAACAGAATTATTGAACATTACAAATTTTTATCCAAAAACAACAATCTTTTAGAAAACTGCCAAATTTTAACATCCGAAGGGAGTTTCCAATAGATGAAACAATGGTTAACATTAGTCATTATTTCAATGTTGATGTTAGGGGGATGTAGTGGAGTGGATAAAAAGAAACAAGGAGATAACCAATTTCAAGATACAATCGCCTTACAAGATGAATTTACTCGAGAGTTTATAAAATCTCCAAAAGAAGTAGAAGACGGCTACTATTTGTTTGAATCCAAAACTGGTGGATATACAATGTGGTTCCCGGTGAATGCGAATATGGATCAATCTTTTTATCATAGAAGAGATGATAAATACGAAGAAATTAATTTTGGAGAAACAATAAAAAGTAAAAATCTTGAATATTTTGTTGTTGGGCGATATGAAGATAAAAAATCCACGAAATTAATTGATATTAATCTAGAAATGTTGGCAAAAAGCAATGGATATGAAGGTAATTTTGAAAAATATACATTGAAAGATAACACGATATACTATGCTGAAAAAGTTGAAGAAATCAATGAAAATCAATTTATTTATGTTTATTTTAGTTATATTGTTTCAAACAACACTAATAAAGCAATTAGCATCACTTACAGTTCAACTTGCTCCAATAAAGATAGTAAATGTACATTAAATAGATCAGTAGAAAGAGAAAAAGCAAAAAAGCTATTCCATTCCATTAAATTTGTTAAATAAAGGGTGGAAAATATGGATAACCAAGAAATACTCTATACTGATGAACTACGTGCAAGAATTATGGAATTAGAATATTCACAGTTAACAGTTGATAAAATTAAAAAAATTTACTACGAAGAAACTGGTAAAGAACTAAATTTAGATATCAATATTTTTCATTCAAAAGATTATGAAGAAGAATTAGATATTGGAAAAAATGGTTTTGATGGGACTATCATTCATTTCTATGACAAAAACAAAGGTATAAATGAAGTGTATTCAATTACAAGGGGGAGTGAAGCGGTAGAAGAAAATACAAATAGACCAGATGATTGGATGTATAATTTGTTTGGAATTTTTATTGGTCAAAATACAGAGCAATATCATGACGCTCAAAAGTTCGATGAATTTATTATTTCAAATTATATTAAAAATAATAAAGAAGATTTTACCTACATTGGTTTTGGGCATTCATTAGGAGGTAATACGAAACAACTTCAACAAATTCTATTGAATAATTATGATCGAGTTTACATCATAAATGATGCACCACCAACATTTTATCAACTAGCTAAAATTGACTTACAATTTCGAAGACAGCTGAGTATTCATTTTAATCTTGAATTTAACAATTTCAACCAAATCTACACCATTGACCCAATAGAGCTTAAGAAATTTACAGAGGAATACTATAAAGAAGCAGGTCAAAATATTTATCATTTAGTCGCTGAGGAAGATTTGCTGCAAATGGTTAGCCAAACAACGAGAGGGTTTGTTCATATCGGAAATTATCAAGTGGTCGACACTATTCCAGGAACAAATCGTTTATTAGAGTTTTTAAATAGAATTCCAGATAAAGATATTCAAGCCATTCAAATCTATCTATCAAAGTATGCGGATGTTTATAATACTGAAGGATTTGATGGAGCTTTAAAAGCATTAACAGGTATAGATGCAAAACTTATCGATCGCTATAAAGATTTTGACCTCTTTTCCAAAGACATCTTAGAAGTACCTGATTTAGCTGTTAATACAATAAAAATGATCAGTGATATAACAAAAAAACTTCCTGATTTTATCGAAGCATTAGGCTATCTGATAAAAAATATAGATAGCATCTTAAATGCAGCTCTTGAAACAGATTTAATTAGTTTAGATGAAAAACAAGCAATTATGAATGAACTTCAAGGAATGAAAGAAGATTTTAAACAATCACTCAACAAAATCTTCAGACAATTAAATCCGATAACATTATTTAAAGAAGTACGAGGACTATATAAAAATATATTGAAACGGATGGAAATCATTAAACAAAATTTAGAACCACTTATTAAGACATTAAATAATAGTGTAAATGCTCATTCCATCCACTATGTTTTAAATGGTTTAGAGAATAATAAAACATATAAAGCTAATGGCGATGTTGTTTATCATTTTACGAAAAATGGTCAAACCATTCATGTCAATGTATCATCTGCGTATCGAATTTTCACAGAAGGCTATCAAATATATGAGAAGAAACAAAAAATTTTGACTCAATTAAAACAAGATTTTGAACGTGAATATATTGACGATTACAATGAAAGAAAGAGAATACTATTATCCAAGATTGAAGATATGGAATCCTATCCAAGCAAGTATCAGCATCTACTTGGAAATTTTACTTATGATTCTCAATATTATTACTTAATAAAATCCATCCATGTCCACGAAGTCATCCCACCTTTAGAATCCAATAATTTTATAAGTACTTTTGAACAAATGTTTTATGTTTACGAGAAAGAAATTGAAAAAGGCATTGCGATGATTGATAAATTTAAAAAGAAAATCGAAGAATTTTTCGAACAAGAGGAAGAACTAGCCCGGAGGTATTAACATGAATGAGCGTCAAATGACCATCTCTTATGGGTTTGACACATATAAAGATTTAACATATAAGGCAAATGTATTTGTTCAGAAAATTGACAAACTAGAAAACTTAGGGGAAGAACTTGTCGCATTTATTAAAGATGAGGTTTCCAAAGGCGAAGGAGAAATAACGGAAGCTATTATGGAAACTGCAATACAACATGAGGAGCAAAACAAGATATACCATGATTCCCATAAGATTGTGATGCGAAATATGGCTAAATATTATACCGATTTCATAAATGATATAAATAGACAAAAGATTTCTATATATTATCAAGTCATCGAAAGAAATATAGATTAATAGGGTTCGTTTATCGAAACTTCATAATTAGATAGGTTTAGATTGTTAAAGATTTAGCAAAATTTTTTCAGTTTATGATAGACTTTTTTACACTCCAAGTGGTAATGGGGTGTTTTTTTATTATGTAAAGATTTAGTCATTTCCGTCTTTGCTAGCTTCAAAATTATTAATTAAAATTATTGAAATAAAAATTGAAAATGATTTAACCGTTTGAGTTAAAATGTATGCCCAACATTGTAAATATTGATGTCATAATATTGTGACGGAATTATCAGAAAAGAACGGTATTATGATGGCAAAGGGGAAAGTGATTTGATTCATTTTTCTAATCAACATGTTTAATAAATACATCATTATTTTGTTCTCCATCCTTTAAACGATAATATTAGTTGAAAGAACTTTTACTATTTCACCTATAAAATAAAAAATGAATAAAAACTATTGACCTTAACGCAACGTAAAGGTGTAGATTGATAATCAGAGGGAGGTGATAGGATGGAATACACCATACAAAAATTAGCTAATTTAGCAGGAGTGACGACAAGAACGTTACGATATTACGATGAAATTGGAATTCTAAAGCCGGCAAGAATTAATTCATCGGGATATCGAATTTATGGACAAAAAGAAGTAAACCTTCTCCAACAAATCATGTTTTACCGCGAGCTAGGTGTAGGTCTCGATCAAATTAAAGACATCGTGACCAATCCGAATTTTAATCCCTCTGAAACTTTGAAAGAACATCGTGAAAAACTTTTGGCCAAAAGGAAGCAAATCGATATTCTATTAAATAATGTTGAAAAAACATTAGCAACACTAGAAGGGAGGATGACTATGTCTGATCAAGAAAAATTTGAAGGATTTAAAAAACAATTGATTGAAGAAAATGAAAAGAAATATGGAAAGGAAATCCGTGAGAAATACGGGGAAGAAGCTGTGGAAGCATCCAATAAAAAACTTATGAACATGTCGAAAGAAGAGCATGAGGAATTAACAAAATTGAACGAACTTTTCAATCAGACTCTCATCGAAGCATATCAAACTGGAGATCCTGCAAGTGAAAAAGCACAAAAAGCGGCAGATCTACACAAACAATGGTTGACCTTTTACTGGCCAACCTATAGTAAAGAAGCACATGCTGGACTTGCTCAAATGTATGTCGATGATGAAAGATTTAAAGCTTATTATGAAAAAATTCAACCAGGCGTAACAGAATTTTTAAGAGATGCGATTCTTATCTATACTGGCATGAAAAAGGAAAGATAGGTACTTAATGTACCTGTCTTTTTTAGGTATAGACAGAATAACAAATATTCTCATTTCATTTGCAGATCGATAATTTTTTTATTCGATATGTATAACTTTAAATTATCCTATTTGTATAGATAAAACTATCAATAAAGAAAAATAGTATTGTCCTTAACAATAAAAGTGCTCTATATTCCCATGCAACGAAAAACCTCGCATGGAAAATAGAGCACTATAAATATAGAAATATATGATTTTATTTGTCCCATTTATTTCGAAATGACTCTGGTAAAATATCTTTCAGTTGTTCAAAATAAACAAACCCTATCATTTGTTTACTTTCATCTTCATGAGTTAAGTAATGTTCGAGTGCTAATTCAATCATCGGTAAATGTTCGTTAGGGTTCTGCCAAATAAAATCCCAAGCACGAACATTTAATTCTAAATCTTCACTGTAAATAGCTTCTTCTAATTGGTCAAGTGAAAGTGGTTCAATTTCCATCACTTCTTCGATGTACTCTTTAGAAAGCATTTGTTCGAGGAATTGTTCAAAGGACTCCGCCATATTTACAACCGCTCCACTTTCGTCTAAATAAACAATCCTTTGATCTTTTTGAAAAGCTAATCTTCCTAAATGACAGTCAGCAAAAGGGAGGAGATCCTCTTGAATAGCCAACTCTTGCAAAGGTATAAATCTATGAATTTCAATTTCTTTTTCACGTAATAAGATAAACGGATGGTTCGGTTTTCCACCGTTATATTTTGATAGAAAGGAAGTGTAACTTTCAGGTAAATCCCACGGAATAGGTTGTAGAGGATCATCATGGGTTTCCTCTTCTTCCAACCCAAAAATATGTTCATTTCGATAATAATAAGTAACGTTAAATTCTTTGGCAACCACTTCCCATTCGGCTCCACTGAACAAAACACCTAAACGATAGCCTTGAGAATCGATATCTGCTTCTTCATAAAGCCAATACATTCCTTCATATATCGGATTATCGGACGATTCTGAGATTATGTCGTTTATGTCAATGACCATCTTAACAGCATGAGGAGAATTCACATAGTCAACGGTGAATCGCAAGGAAGATCCTTTACGAAAAATGTATTGTACATTAGAATCATGTAGACCACATTCCACAATCTCATGAAGGGAAGCAGGTAATAAGTTCCGAATACGCTCATGATATTCAGCCGCTTCTTCTACCACTTTTTCAATTTTTCTTTCTTGTTCTTTAAACCATTGGATGAGATCATCACGAACGTTTTTAGGAAGTGACGGTTGGTTAATCGTACCGTTATCAATAAACGGATAAAATTTTTTAGGTAAAATAGTGTATAATTCCTCTTTTACTTCTTCAAGCTCATTTTTTAAATATTCATACACATCGTCGCCATCTTCCTCAAAACTACGAATAAAATCTTCCCATTCTTCATCAGACTCACAATAGGTCATAATACCTATATGCTGCATTTGTTCATACCATTGTTTAGTAAAAAATCTCATAATTTCCTCTCCCAAACCAATTTAGTCGAAACTTTTACCTTATCTTGTGTTAAAATTTGAATACAGATATTATTAAATATAGTCGCAATGGACAACCAATACAATAGAAAAGAGAAAGAAAAGGAGTTAGCGTATGGATAATTGGTTACTAGACATCATGAATGATTATGGATACATAGGAGTTATGTTACTCATTGCTTTGGAAAATGTCTTTCCACCGATTCCATCGGAAGTCATTTTAACATTTGGAGGGTTCTTAACAACGTCATCCGATCTTACAGTGTTTGGGGTTGTAATTTCTGCGACGATTGGATCTGTTCTAGGTGCCTTTATTTTATACTATATCGGTTTACTATTAGAAGTCGAACGATTAGAAAAAATTGTTGACCGATGGGGGAAAGTATTACGCCTTACAAAGGAAGATATACATAAAGCTGATGCATGGTTTAACAAATATGGTCCATGGACGGTGTTCTTTTGCCGCTTCGTTCCATTAATCCGTAGCTTAATTTCCGTACCTGCGGGGATGTCGAAGATGAATATTGGATTATTCTTTGTTTTAACGACGATTGGAACATTGATTTGGAACATCGTTTTAGTATGCCTAGGCGCATCATTAGGGGAGAATTGGGATCTGATTGTAGAAAAAATGGAAATTTACTCGAACATCGTTTACGCTATTTTAGCAATTTTATTTATTGTAGCAGTCGTATTGTTTATTAAAAGTCGAAGAAAAACTTCTTAATAAGAAGAGAGGATCGAGACAGGTTCATGGGTTTGCAACTGTCTCGATTTTTATTAATGAAAAAATTTTTTTTATAATGATGTTGACAGAAAAAGTGTATTAACCATATAATACACACAGGAGCTTTTTTTATAACCAAACTGTATTATGTGCATAATACACCATCATAAATGTATAAATTTTTTACCTATACTGTATGAATCACACCATACACTTTTATTTTTACACAAAGTGTATGAACCACTTAATACACATGGATTCGAATCTTATTCAGATTAGGAGAATGTCTATGATTGTACATTTTAATAACCGTGATCCGGTTTATCTTCAAGTTATTCGATATTTTAAGGAACAAATCGCCAAAGGTTATCTTTCACCAGGTCAACAAATTCCATCTAGAAGGGAACTGGCTAACCAATTAAAAATTAATCCAAACACGGCTCAAAGAGCTTATAAAGAAATGGAGGAAGAAGGCTTGATTTTTACGGAGGGGAATTTACCAAGTAGAATTACAAACGATGAACGGATTATTCAAAAAGTCCGAAATGAACTCATTTTAGAAGCTGTTCATACTTTTGTGGAATCGGTTCGATCAATCAACGTACCGTTAGATGAAGTAATTAAATTAGTAACAGAACATTATGGAAATGATGAAAATCAAGGGGGATCAATATGATTGAAGTAAAAAATGTGACAAAAAAGTATGGGAGAAAAGTTGTTCTCGATAATATCTCTTTTACAGCCAATAAAGGTGAAATTACTTGTTTAATTGGAATTAACGGAGTGGGGAAAACAACCATTTTGAATGCAATTATGGGATTAATTCCGGTTAATAAAGGTGAAATTCTCATTAACGGAGAGAAAATTAATAAAAACTCTTATGAAAAAATTGCCTATATTCCGGATGCGATGACGATGCTTCCCCAAATGAAAATTTCAGAAGCAATGGAGTTTATGAGTGATTTTTATCAATGTTGGAATCAAAAACGAGCATTGGAAATTTTAGAGTTTTTTAAATTGAAAGAATCTGATCGAATTTCTGACTTGTCTAAAGGAAATACAGCAAAGGTTAATTTATTACTCGGTCTTGCGCTAGATGTGGACTTCTTATTAATGGACGAACCTTTTTCAGGAATCGATATTTTCAGCCGTGAGCAAATTGCTGAAGTATTTACAAGTCATTTAATTGAAGATCGTGGGGTAATAATCACCACTCACGAAATTAATGATATTGAACATTTATTAGATAAAGTGATTTTGCTTGATCAAGGACGTATCATTAAAGAATTTAATACAGAAGAAGTGCGTGAACAAGAAGGAAAATCTGTCGTTGATGTAATGAGAGAGGTGTATCAATAATGAAAAATTATTTGAAATTAGTAAACTTTGAAATTAACCGATTTATGAAAATTTATATAGTATTAATCATTTCAACAATCATATTGCAGGTGGTGGGGCTTTTTTTCCGATCACAGTCCTATCTCAGTGAAGCCGATCATTGGATCTATGATAATCAACTGCCAATAGAAGAATTTTTAGGTCAGTATGGTCCAATGTCCATGCATAAATTTTTAAATACGTTATGGTTTATTGGCTCAGTAGCGTTATGTGTTGTTACCTTACTGATTTATGTATTTTTTATTTGGTATCGTGATTGGTTAGGGAAGAATACCTTTATTTATCGTTTACTTATGTTGCCAACGAATCGATTGAATATTTTTCTTTCAAAAGCAACCGCCATTTTCATATTCGTACTCGGACTGATTGCATTACAACTGATTTTATTTCCAATCGAAAGTCTCTTACTCACATGGTTAGTTCCAGATGAGTTACGACTCGATATGAATATGATAAACATTATGAAATATCCGTTTTTATATATTTTGTTCCCAAAAACAATTTTAGATTTTTTAATCAATTATGGGATAGGATTAATCGTTGTATTTGTATTATTTACATTTGTGCTATTTGAACGTTGCTATCGATTAAAAGGAATTTTTATCGGAATGGTATATGTAGCCTTATCTTTTGTTGTATTTATTTCACCAATCTTCTTAGACATTATATTTGAAAACTACTTTTATCCTATAGAGCTTTTTGTGTTTGTCGTATTTACAGGACTCGTCGTAATGACATGTTCCATTTTGACAAGTTATTATCTACTAAACAAGAAGATTCGTGTGTAAAGGGAGAGAATCTAGATGAAAAAATATTTGAAATCGATCATATTATTGGTTGTGACAGTAGTGGCCATCGGTTCCTATTACATCAACAATGCACTTGCCTCTAAAATAAATTTAGAAATAGAATTTGAAACATTAAAAGGAAAGGAAAGCGAGATAAAAAATATTACTATGTATGGTGATTACTACAATGGTGATGAGTTCTTACCGGTTACATTATACGAAGGAAGGCTAAAAGAAAATAATAATGTTTCCATTATTGATAAATTAAAACAAGAAGATTTACCACCTCAAATAAAAAAATATATTGATAAATATAGAACGTTTATGAGAGGTAAATCCTTTAGCTTATATCAGATTTATGAGGACGAATATGTTTTAGCCTATGCGAATATTGATTGGGGATTTACTCAAAAAGACTCAACCTTTGATATTTCCGTCCTAAATAAGGAGAATGATAAAATCACATCTTTTCAATCGAAAATACCGAATAAAGAAAAATATTCCTTTATCTATGTAGAAGATCTTCAAATGGTCAATGGTCAATTAAAAGTCATTGCGATGGCACGTTTGAATGATTTCCACTATGAAGTTCATGTATACACGTTTGACATTGGAGAAAAGCAGTTAGTTCAAGATGAAATCATTTATTCAACTCAAAATTCAAAAGGAGATTCATCCCAAAGTTCGTTAAGTATCATCTATGATTATTCAACTGGAAAACAAACGTATTATTTAATTAGCTATACGAGCGAATCATACGATAAGAAAGAGGAACAGCAAGAAAAAGTTGAAGACATCATCCTTTATAACATTGAAACGAATGAAAAAGAACCATTATCATTGGACTTTGAAAATGCTCATACTTTAAGTGGTTCCATATTAACATTTGTAAACTATCAAGAAAAATATATTGAAGTAACTTCATATTCTGTTGTTGAACATAAAGTGGTTAATACGTTTAAATTTCCGCTTCCGAACAAAGAAGATGAATTCCCAGTTTCCACGTACATTGCCAATGGGAAGCTATATATTGTTCAACAAACATCTTCAGTCATAAACAAAATTTGGGTTTTAGATGTTGAAACAGGAGAAACCATATATGAAGGAAATATAAAACTCAAACATAAATCAAAAGATAAAAATAAAATAAATTTTCAAATTTATAGTATAGATGTGATGCAATGAAAACTGCTCCATTAGGGGCAGTTTTTTTGTGAAATTTGTCAAATAATTATCATGGGAGATAGTGGATATTATGATAAAATTTTGTTAGGGTGATCAATATGATTAAAAATAAACAAAAATTTATTCTTTCCATTTTCTTTATATTACTCATCATCATAATAAACTTTCCATTTCCTGATCAGATAAGGTTAGGTGAAAAAATTTTATCTTCACTGTTTGCGTTTATACATCCTAATGATATAGGTAAATTAACAGGATTTCTTTCAGTTGTATTAATTATTTTTTCTGTAATTCTTTTTAATCAATCGATTCAAAAATTTAAAGCAACATTTACCTTTCTATTATTGATTGGAATATTTATTTCTCCACAATTACTCGTTCAAGCTTATCAGCATACAATCGCTAATGGAGTTTACGCCATTGTTTATGACAAAGAAAAAAGTCAGTGTACTTATGAAGTGTTGAACGATGAATTGAACGTTCGATGTGATATATTTTTCCGTAATTTTAGTAATAAAGACGTTGAATTCAATTTAAGTTTTACTCAAGGAGATTTTGAAGAGGCTAAAAAGCTATATGCAGTCATCCTTAAAGATATATCACAAGCAGTGAAAATCGAAAAAAATAGTCAACAATCCGTTGTCATAGAGAAGAAGAAAAAACTTTCTAACGAAAATTTTAACTTCTTAAAAGGAAATATGTCATTTGTCGATATTATCATTTGGGACGATCATAAAAAACGAATACTTTAAGTAAACGAAGGAGTGATGTTCATCACTTCTTTTTTTTATGGATTTAAGAAAAATTTAAGATTTTATCAATGATTCTTTAATCATTGACCGTTAATATGACGTTAGATTAAAGAAAGGGGAATGAAAATGATAAAAACCTGTAAAGTTATTTATTTTTTCTTATCAGTTTTATTTTCAATTTGTGTAACCATTCAATTTCTATTTGCAGGAATGGCGATTTTTATGGATCCAGGATTTTGGGCAAATCATGTATTGTTTATTCACATTTTTGGATTTTCTCTTCCATTATTAATGTTGATTTTTGCTATTTTCGGTAAAATGCCAAAATGGATTTTTTATGAACTCGTAATCATATTCGTTTTTATTTTTGGAATGTATTTTACAGCAAATGGTGGAAGATTATTGTCATGGATCGGCGCTATTCATCCACTCGTCGGTTTATGCTTACTTGCGATTTCTATTGTTAATGTTTATCACAGTTTTCAATTAATTAAGAGAAATAATGGAGGAATGAAACATGGAAAATAGTAAAAAACCTATTCTTTCATTTGTCATTGGATTATTGTTTCTTATAATCGGAATTAGCTACACACTCATGATGTTATTCATTCATTCCAATATTCAAGGAATGGTAGGGGTTCAATTCTTTACATGCATTGGCGCTGGTTTTATTTCCTACAATTTTGTTAGAAGAAAAATGAATGTCATCAAATCCATTATCTTTTCTATTTCGATCTTTTTCTTATTATTCGGAATCATGGTAGGATGTAGTGCAGGATTAGCAACAGGTCGATTGTATCCTTTCCTTTCATCATCTTCCATCTTTATTTTACCAAGTATTGCTGTAATCGCAGGAGTATTGGTCCATCAAAAAGATACAAGTAGTGAATGATCGATTGGTAAGGTAAAATAATAGGGGGAAATGATTCCTCCTATTTTTTTCAAGAGGTGCTATAGATGTCTATCAAACGAAAGTTGCTTTTATCAAATATTGCAATGGTAATCGTACCGATTATCCTTTTCTTTATCATTGAAATCATTTTAGCAATCGTTATGTTTTATTTTTTAAATCGTGAACGAACGATTGAAAATATCGAGCTTTTTGTAACGATTCGTTTCTTTTTAATGATATTCGTTTTTGCGTTAACAAACGGGATTTTAACCTATTTAGTTGGAAAAAGCATTGTAAAGCCAATTCAACAATTGAAAGTAGCTACCGAGTCGATTCGAGATGGGAATTTAGAAAAACCGATTGTTATTCAAGGAAAAGACGAAATTGCTGACTTAGCAAGTTCATTTGAAACGATGAGACGACAGCTTAAAGAAGCGAATGAACAACAAAAACGCTACGAAGAAAACAGAAAAGAACTGATTGCAAGCATTTCCCATGATTTAAAAACCCCACTTACTTCCATTAAAGGATACATTCAAGGGATGAAAGACGGGGTGGCAAATACACCTGAAAAATTCGATCGATATATGAATACAATACTATTAAAAGTAGATGAACTTCATCAATTAATTGACGATTTATTTCTCTTTTCAAAATTAGATAGCCATCAAGAATCGTTCCATTTTGAAGCGGTCGATTTACAACCTTATTTAACCGATATTATAGAAGAAACAAAGTATTCGCTGAATGATCAGTCAGTTTGTTTATCATTATCGACAGATTCAAATGAACATTATTTTGTCCGTGCCGACCGATTTCAGTTAAAACGAGTGATTCAGAACATTATTCAAAATAGTTTAAAATACAATACGAACAAGGAAAAAGAAATTAACATTTATTTATCGAAAAAAGATGGCATGATTACGACAGCAATTAAAGATAATGGGATCGGAATTAATAAAGATACTTTGTCTCAAATTTTTGATAGTTTTTACCGCGCTGATTCCTCGAGAAATTCAAAAACAGGAGGTAGCGGATTAGGATTAGCGATTGCAAAAAGAATTATCGAAAAACACGGTGGGATAATTTGGGCAGAAAGTGAAGTCAATCAAGGTACTACCATTTATTTTCAATTGGAGGAATTATTAGATGGAGAAAATATTAATTATTGAAGATGAAATGAGCATTGCCGAATTAGAAAGAGACTATTTAGAAGTTCATGGATATGAATGTCATATCGTAAATGATGGGGAAGAAGGGTACCAACAAGCATTATCAAACTCCTACGATTTAATTATTTTGGATTTAATGCTTCCTAGAATGGATGGCTTTACGTTATGTAAAAAAATACGAGACGTCATTGAAGTGCCTATCTTAATGGTAACTGCTAGAACAGAAGATATTGATAAAATTAGAGGGTTAAATATTGGGGCAGATGATTATATTTTAAAACCATTTAACCCAAATGAGCTTGTCGCGCGTGTTCAATCCCATATTAATCGATATAAACGACTCACCAAGCGAGATCAATCACAAGAATGGATTCAATTGAAAGACATTACCATTGATCTAACAGCGAGAAAAGTATATGTAAACGAAGAAGAAAAAAGCATGACAGCTAAAGAATTTGATCTACTTGTTTTTTTAGCCACTCATCCTAATCGAGTTTTTACGAAAGAACATCTATTTGAACGAATATGGGGATTTGATTCAATGGGAGATGTATCAACCGTTACGGTCCATATTCGAAAAATACGAGAAAAAATTGAAAAAGACCCTTCGAATCCTGAATGGATTGAAACGATTTGGGGAGTAGGGTATCGATTCAATCGTTGAACGGTCTAGTAAAATTAAATCAAACGTTTGTTTAATTTTGTCTAAGGACGAAAAACTTTGACGAAGCGGGAGATTGAATAAGAAAAAAGCATCGAAAATTCGATGCTTTATATACGATCTCCATTAAAGATGGAATTTTTTACTACTACATAATCTACTTTACGTAATGCACTTAAATCACGGCCACCAGCATAAGAAATTGCTGATTGTAAATCTTCTTCCATTTCAATTAACGTATCTAATAAAGGCCCTTTATGCTCAACATACATTTTTTTCCCTTCAACGTTTCGTCTTTCTCCTTTTTGATATTCAGAAGCAGAACCGAAATATTCTTTATATAGTTTACCATCGATTTCGACCGTTTTCCCTGGAGATTCTTCATGACCGGCAAATAAAGATCCAATCATAATCATCGTTGCACCGAAGCGAATGGATTTAGCAATATCCCCATGCGTACGAATTCCACCATCTGCAATAATAGGTTTGCTTGCAGCTTTTGCGCACCATTGAAGAGCAGCAAGTTGCCAACCACCAGTACCAAAGCCAGTTTTAATTTTTGTTATACAAACTTTTCCTGGTCCAATTCCAACTTTTGTTGCATCTGCGCCTGCATTTTCTAATTCACGAACGGCTTCTGGTGTGCCAACATTGCCCGCAATGACAAAACTTTTTGGTAAATGCTTTTTAATATGTTGAATCATTTCAATAACAGCGTTTGAATGCCCATGTGCAATATCAATCGTGATAAATTCTGGTACCACTTTCTCATTAGCTAATTGTTGAACAAACTCAAATTCTTCCTCTTTAACACCTACACTGATGGAAGCAATTAATCCACGAGCATGCATATCTTTAACGAAATCCAAACGAGTTTCTGGTTTGAATCGATGCATGATATAAAAATACCCATTTTCCGCTAAGAAACGTGCAATTTTTTCATCTATAATCGTCTGCATATTGGCAGGTACGACTGGTAGTTTAAACGTATAACCGCCAAGTGAAACAGTTGTGTCGCATTCTTTTCGGCTTTTTACAATACATTTGGCTGGAATTAATTGAATATCTTCATAATCAAATACTTTTCTCATAGGACCACCTCAAAAAGACGAATATTTTTTGTGATTTTATTATTATCGTTCGCCTTTTTTAATATACATGATTCTGTTTGGTTCGTAAAGGAAAAATCGAAAGTTTTAAAGGAAAATTTTTCATCAAGGTTGAATATATAAGTGCATTCGTTCAAACAAAGAGGGGGACACATGAATGTTACATAAAATTAAATCACTGCAACAAATTTGTGAGAATTATGATCAAATTCAATTAAAACTCAATTGGGACTTATTAGAAAATGGTATGGAAGAAGATCAAATATTAACACATTACGAACATGATCAACTTGTTGGATTTTTAGGGATATATGACTTTGGCAATAAAATCGAACTATGTGGGATGGTCCATCCTGAATTTCGTCGGAAAGGGATTTTTACCCACTTAGCCAAAAATGCGTTCGATTTATGTAAAAAGAACAAAAGAAAAACGATTTTGTTGAATGCACCAGCTAACTCAATAACTGCTAAACAATTTTTAGCTAATATCCCATGTACGCTAACTCAGACAGAATTGCAAATGCAGTGGATGGAAACGACATTATTCTCGGATAAAAATGTAGTGGTGAGACCAGCAGTAGATGAGGATGACGCTTTCCAAATTCAATTAGATGTTGATTGTTTTCAATTTACTTACAATGATGCCGAACAATTTCATCATCGGCTAAAAACGGATCCAAATCATCAATATTATATGATTGAATACAATGGGGAAAGGGTAGGAAAAATACGCGTATTCCATGATCGAAAAGATGCTTGGATTTATAGTTTTGCGATTTTACCTTCCATGCAAGGAAAAGGAATTGGCAAAAAAGCGTTGTCAAATGTTATTTTAAATGAAAAGAATCTTGGGTATCGTATATTTTTAGAAGTAGATGCCACTAATACCAATGCACTGAAATTATATGAAACTTGTGGCTTCAAAACTATTCAAGCACAAGATTATTACGAATACAAAATGGAGCTGCTGCATCATTGAAATAGCCGGTGGAATTTATTTTTCCCACTGGCTTTCCATTTCATTTTTAGAAAACAAATTCACTCATGAAGTTTAACTTGCAAATAAAATCAACCTAGTTGAAAGATTATTTCTCGACTTGCAAGTACAGATTCATAAGTTACAAATAATATTTTCATAGTTACAAATTTATTCCTTTCACTTGCAAATACGATTTTTTCTAGTTGCAAATAATTTTTGAGAGTTACAAATAATTATTTACAACTTGCAAATTCGATTGAGAAAGTTACAAATTTATATTCATTCGGTCAGGATTGGCACCTGCCAATCCTTCCTTGTTATAAAAAGATTGACCATGAATGTACGACTTGCAAAAAAATCAATATAAGTTGCAAGTTTTTTTCTACACTCCTATTTGGACCCCTTAATTAATTGGACACGAAAATGCAAAACCATTACACTGGTTAAAAGTCATTTTCCGATTAAAA
>NZ_JBYLHW010000041.1:0-18760 GCF_057747715.1 Bacillus sp. JST-5
GGTGAAGTCACAAGAGACAATCTCCTATACCTAAAAGGTAAGGCAAATATTCCAGTGTACAAGACTTTAAAGGAGTTGGCCGGATTTTAAAAAAGACAAATTTTTTATCAAGAGAGTACCCTAAAATAGTGAATCCGCTTTCATTGTTAGGGAGAAAAAAACTGCCCACAAATACTTGACTCAATCAGTGTACATTCTTATCTTGACATTTATATTTCATGTTATAAAAACACAAAATAGACCCCTACCTTTCGATAAGCGTCTTAATTTTATATCTAATCGACATATTTTAAATTTGCACAACAAATGTCTCTAAAATTATTTTTCTGACTGCATCTATATAATACAAAGTATTGTTTTTGCCACCTGTACCTCGATATAATCCAACAGTTTCTACTTCTGTAAAACCAACTTCTTCACCAATATCTTCCCTTTCCAATATCAACCGACAACCTAATTCCGACCCCAAAACATCTAATTTATGCATATTAATTTTCATCCTCTCAAAAGAAGATACCTCCATTTTACTCCTTGTTATATTTTTTATATTTTAATTTCAAAAAACAAAAACAGCACCTTCTAGTTTTGAAAGTGCTGTTTAAATTGTTTGTTGGTGGGGAGAGTCGAGTACCATATTTTCACAAAAGCTTATTAGATCAACATGAATCCCTTGTTATTGGTGGGGTTCTTGGTGGGGATTCATATTATTTTAAATGATTTTAAACATTCTACAACACACTTAAACCCTATCAAATCAAGTCTAAACAATCATACCTTCTATAGAATTTATTCCCACTCAATTGTTGCAGGAGGCTTACTTGTAATGTCGTAGACAACACGATTTACATGATTTACTTCATTTACTATGCGAGTTGAAATTTTTTCTAATACTTCCCAAGGTATCTTTGCCCAATCAGATGTCATGCCGTCTATGGACGTTACTGCACGAATTGCAATCGTATAGTCATAAGTTCTAGCATCACCCATAACACCAACGCTTTTTATGTCAGGTAAAACAGTAAAGTATTGCCAAATCTCACGATCTAGCCCTGCATTCTTTATTTCTTCACGCAAAATAGCATCAGATTCCCTTACAATTTCTAATTTTTCTTCCGTTACTTCTCCTAATACCCGAATACCTAACCCTGGTCCAGGGAATGGTTGTCTCCAAACAATTTCATCCGGTAATCCTAATTCAGTACCTAACTTTCTAACTTCATCTTTAAATAAAGTATTTAACGGTTCAATCAGTTCAAATTTCATATCTTCTGGCAGTCCGCCCACATTGTGGTGGGATTTAATTGTTTGCGCAGTTGCCGTACCACTTTCAATAATGTCGGTGTAAAGAGTACCTTGAGCTAAAAAGTCAATTCCTTCTAATTTTGCCGCTTCATCATCAAAGACATAAATAAATTCGTTACCAATTATTTTTCTCTTCTGCTCAGGATCTTTTACTCCTTTTAATTTATTTAAGAAGCGTTCCTTCGCATCTACTTTGATTACATTCATATTGAAGCCTTTAGCAAAAGTATTCATAACACTATCTGCTTCACCTTTACGCAATAGACCGTGGTCAACAAAAATACATGTCAGTTGATCGCCAATTGCTTTATGTATCAATACAGCTACTACGGAAGAGTCAACACCACCGCTTAATGCACAAAGCACCTTTTTATCTCCAACTTTTTCACGAATCTTTTTGATTTCAAAATCTATAAAATTCTCAATAGACCAGTTTGATTCACAACCACAAATATTGAAAACGAAATTTTTTAATAATTCAATGCCATATTGTGAATGTCGAACTTCCGGATGAAATTGAACCGCATAAAAATTTTTCTCTGAATTACTCATTGCCGCAATAGGACAAGATGGATTTGTAGCATCTACCTCAAATCCGTTTGGTACTTGAGTAACTAAATCACCATGGCTCATCCAAACAATTTGTTTTTTTGGTAAAGAAGCAAATAACTTAGATTCTGTCTGAACCTCAATTTCTGCTTTACCATATTCACGATGTTTAGCCTTTTCGACTGTACCTCCTAAATGCATGGCCATTAATTGCATACCATAACAAATTCCCAACACCGGAATACCTAATTCAAAAATTTGAGGATCACATTTGAAGGCATTTTCTTCATAGACGCTATTTGGCCCACCGGAAAAAACAATCCCTTTCACATTCATCTTTTTGATTTCATCGGCTGTTATCGTGTGTGGATGTAATTCACTATAAACGCCAAATTCTCTAATTCTTCGAGTAATTAATTGATTGTATTGACTACCAAAATCTAATACTACAATCATTTCTTGGTTGTAAGTCATGTCAGTTGTTGTCAACATTTTCACCCCATTAGCAAATTCCTGACGTTTCAAGTCAGTTTAAATTCATTAATAAGTATTCCCAAGAAAAAACATTTGCAATAAATGCGAAGAAGCTAGAATCCCTGCAAAATGAAGGCAGAATTCTAGCTTTCGTTTTCGATAAACATTAAGTAGAAAATCTGCCTTCATAGTCAAATCATTTACGGTGATTTGGTAGAAACATTCGGACCATATTTCCGAACATATATGAAGGAAGAATTAAATTAATTTTAGCCTTAATTTTATCAATTGGAAATAAACCGGTCAAGAAGTAGTTCTTTTTAATAATCGTTCCCAAATCGGCCTTATCGGCTCCCAACTATCTTCCATATGTTTACCTCGATAAATAATTCTCTCGTATTTAGATGTTAAAGTGCTCATTTCTTTAGTATTAAAATATGAATCTATTTCAATTGCAAACTCCCGTAATGTCATATTGTCATTAAAGCTAAAACCATATCTCCTTAGTTGTTTTATTAATGACAAATAAGCTTTCATAAACGTATCAATATCATTTTTTCGATATCTAATCATTAACCAATATGGAATCCATTTTAATCTTGTTCGATGGAATACATAAGCAGCTAAAGTAACGAATAAGAAACCAAAGAAGAAATAATGCCAATTATAGTTTATAAATGTCCAAATTCTAGCGAAAAATCCTTCTCCACTATTATTAGATATATTTGATGTTAGAGAATCATTTTCCGGAGGTTTTGGTGTTTGGTATTGAGGAGTTTCTATATCGCTATCATTATTTATTTCACCACTATCAATTTCGTAATCAATTCTTAATCGATTATCAAACCCCTTAGTAGGTTCAAAAGGGACCCATCCGACATTAGGAAAATACACCTCTACCCAAGAATGGGCATTGTTATTTGTAATTTTATATATAGCTTTTCCATTACGATCATACCCTTTGAACTCTCCATCTGTATAACCTTTCACCCATCGTGCTGGTATACCAATCGAACGCAATAAAACAATCATGGAAGTCGAAAAGTTATCACAATACCCACGCATGGTTTCAAACAAAAATTGATCAACATAGTCGTCATCTTCACCAGGAATTGCTACATTAAACTGATCATAAATATACTTTGGCTGATTGAAATAATCTTCAATCGCTTTTGCTTGATCAAACCAGTTATCTTTTCCTGCAGTAATTTCTTCCGCTAATTTTTTCACACGATCCGGTAGTGAACTTGGTAATTGCGTATATCTTCTGTACTCATTTTCAGACATCCCGGTTGGACTATTAACACTTCGCAAACTTGAAATAGTGTATTTAGGTAGCATATAAGTTAATGAGTATGTTTTCAAAGGAGTTTCGATATCATTTTGAATAGAAACTATCTTTTCTTTGCTAGAATCAATATGGTAGGTGACATTTTCGCCTCCATTTACCATTTTTAACCCTTGTGGGTATACAATATGAGAATATTCTAATTCCACATTTATTTCAGCTGATTCCTCCGTGTCTTCAAATTGCGATTCATAAAAACTTAATGGGACAACTTCCCCATCTTTAAATGGAACAATCGTAACATTTGGAGTATGTTCCCAACCTTTTCCTGTATAAACATCCTTTGTTTCAACTCTCCAATAATGTCTAGAACTTACTTTCGCTTCAAAAACTATTCGATCATCTCCTAAAAACGGTCCACCTAACCGACTATCGTCAACACTATAACCGACTCTACCGATACCCAATCCTTGTCCACTGCCAGAACCAGATTTATCATTTAACGATTGGATGAATGGGACAGGATCTGGCCATTGCGGACCAGCTTTTGGAGCTAAAATCCCTACAGATGTACTAAAAATTAACATGAGTGACAACGGAATCATCCATTTTCTAGCAAATATGCTATGTATTGGCATTTTTTCCTTATACATAACACGATAAAAAGCTAAAATACCGAGAGTTCCAAATCCGACTATCATAGTTCGAATGATCGCAAACTTTGCATCATAAGGGGTGAAAGTATCTAAAACAGAAATGTATAAAATGGTTAAGAAAAGAAATAAAAATATCTTCCGCTTAATCATTAACCAATAATGAATTAAATAAGCCAATAACCATAATAAAATAAAGAATAATAAACTGCGAAAAACGTCTGTCATTTCTCCCCATTCTGCTTGCAAAATAATTTGGATATTGGTGTAAATTTCAGCTATTAAAGCACCAATCCAATTAAGTGATGGGAATGAGAATAAGTAATAAATATCATTTAAACAATATAAAATATAAATTACTTTGATCAAAGCACTTATCCAGCGTTTGATTTGGAAAAATGACAGGGCAAAACAGATCAATACAAATAAAATAAATAGATGAACTTTGGTTGTATTTGTAATTGTTTCTAAAGGTCTTAGCCATTCCCATAAAAGGATAAATCCAAAAATATGTAGGACAAAATGCCCGAAATCTCTTTGCACATATCTGCTCATTTATATCCCCCAACGAATGCTTCTTCAAATTTACCTTCGTGGATTACTTTCACATATATTCCTCTCGACATCGCAAAGGCTATATTTCTTCGTTCAGCTTCACTAACAGAAGATTCTTTATTCTTTACTGAAAATATGACAATATTTTTATTCCTTAAAGATAAGTATCCTAATTTTTCAATCATTGCTTCATGAATATAAGGAACAATAATCATAATTGTAACGTTTTGATTCAGTAAAATACCTTCATTCTCTATAACATTTGCCAATGAAATTTCCGAATCATCTTCCATTATTGCCAAATGGTAAAACAACGTTCTTTGTTGAAATTGTCCACCTCTCATCGGATAGTATTCTCTTTCTTTTCCTTGAGACAATAATCCTACAAGTGCACCTTTTTTTAAGATTGCCCGAACAATTGAAGCAGTAAATTCAACCATTAAGTTAAATCTACTATTTGGTTGACGGTCCAACAAAATCAATACATCATCCGTTTTCTTTTGCTCAAACTCTTTTGTCATTATCTCATTTTTCTTTGCTGTAATCTTCCAGTTAATCCATGAAAATTTATCACCTGGCTGATATTCTCGAACGCCAATAGCCAATGATGTATCCCTTTGAACTTTATCCCTTGTTACGGTCATCCCTTGTTCGAAACGATTCTCCATTGAACGATATTCTAATTCAACGTATGAAGGATAAACTAACACATGATTTTCTAAAGGGTATACGATCTCTCTTTCTGCCAATCCTAGAAAATCACTTGTTTGGACTCTTAATCCGTAAAAGACATATTCTCCTCTAGGGATGTTCGGTATAACATACTGATGAATAATCTCTTTCCTTAATAAAGGAAAAAGTAGAAATTTAAATTTTTTTCCGGTACGTTCATTTAATTTTCCGGAATTTTTCTCCTCTACCATGATGTAAAATAAGGGAATAATCTTAGGGGCTTTAATTTTTAATGTTACCTTCAAAGTTTCTCCAGAAATTAGTTCATGTTGATTCAAAACTCTTTCCACTCGAATATTTTTTAGCGGATAAATCATAATCAGTAACGAATATAGTCCAAAAGGTAAAAAGCTAAAAAATAAAAACCAACTAACGAACCCACCTTGAAACATAGCGTAAGAAAACGCCAATAATGATAAAAAAAGAAGGAAAATCATCTTCCAAAAGTTGTTGATTTGTTTTTTTATCTTTTTCATCCTTTCACAAACCTTTGAATAGGAACTTTTGTATTTTCTAGAATCCACTGAATCATATCTTCTTCTTTCATTCCCTCGTATTTTGCTTCTGATTTTAATATGATTCGATGAGACAATACATATGGGGCCAAATATTGGACATCATCCGGTATACAATAGTCCCTACCGTGTAAAAAAGCATAACTTTGGGCAGCTTTCATCAACGCGATTGATGCACGAGGACTAGCACCTAAATAAATATTGACATTTTCACGAGTTTTTCTTGTTAAATCAACAATATATCGCTTGATTGTTTCATCTACAATAACGTTCATAACTTCCTTTTGCAATTCTAGTAGTTCATCAACTGAAATAACTGCATCAATTTGATCAATAGGTGCACCTTTTTGTGATCTTGTTAAAACCGCAATTTCTTCTTCATAATCTGGATAACCCATTTTCATTTTGATTAAAAATCTATCTAATTGGGCTTCCGGTAATGGATAAGTACCTTCATATTCAATAGGGTTTTGTGTTGCCATTACAAAGAAAGGCATCTTCAAAGGAAACGTAACACCATCGATCGTTACACTTTTTTCTTCCATCCCTTCAAGCAAAGCTGATTGTGTTTTCGGAGATGTTCTGTTTATTTCATCAGCTAAAATAATATTCCCCATGATTGGACCAGGACGAAACTCAAATTCCATTTCTTTCGGATTATAAATTGAAACACCGATTACATCTGAAGGTAAAAGATCAGGAGTAAATTGAATTCTCTTAAACTGACAATCCACTGATTTAGCTAACGAACGAACGAGCATTGTTTTACCTACTCCAGGTACATCTTCTATTAATACATGTCCACCAGCTAAAAGGGCAACAATGCTTAATTCTGCTTCCTTCTTTTTTCCTATCATTACTTTATCAATATTCTCTAGTACTTTCGCTAGTTTTGGGTGCAATGTTTCAGTAATCATTAAATCCCTCCTGTAAATACACTTCCAAATATAAGAATCATCCCGTAATTATTGATATAATATCGAACCAAAAATCCTATAAATTAATTTTACAATTTTTTGTATTGAAATAATAGTCAGTATTTTTAGTAAAATAAACACTTCTCAAGAAAAACATTTCATTTAGACAAAATTACAATCAATGGACCATAACAAAAAAGCAATTTCAATGTAAAGTCTATTAAATAATCTACCAAAACCCTAGAATATTAAAACATCTTTTATTTATAGAACCAAGATAACAAAAAGAGGAAACAGTAGTTTTTTACTGCTTCCTCTTTTCACCTTTCATTATTGATTTACATATAATCAAAATTCTCTTAGATAGGGAGTTCATTTTCAATAATTTCCAATCAGTCATTTTTCTCCAAAATAACTTCTAATTGCCCTAGTAAATTAACAACAGTATTCGATTCTTTTTCAAGATTTTTTAATGATTTTTGAGCCCCTAAGATATCCCCATCCAAATACAACTCTACTGCCTGTTTTGCATAGAAATGGACCGCTTTATGTGGTTCCTCAATTTCTTTAAAAATTGGATTATTCTTTAGTTTTGAATCTACATCGCCATAGTACCATTTCCCAAATTTACAATTTTCAAAAGATGTCACGCTATTTATATCAATATTTTCAAAACCTAATATCATATTATAAATCTTCCACTTCCATAGTAAGTGATCTGTCTTTGCCACTTTTAATATGTCAATCGGTTGAAATTTGATGTTAATATTTAAAAACGAATCACGATAATCTCCAATTTTCTTACTTAATAAATAAACAATCTCAGCGGTTTGTTTGGCTAGGTTTTGTGAGTCTTTGCCAATATTGAATATAGAAGAATTTCTCTCAGATATATCTCCTACCGTCGATGTCTGTTCTTCAACCATGGCTGCAATTTGGGAAATTGCTTGATTAATTTCTTCCATTGATTTTACAATTTGATTAATCTCTAGTTCACTTACAGATGCAACCTTGACACTTTCATCAATTAATTCTCCTGTTTGATTAATATCCTTTTCAACTTCAATAGAGATTTCTTGAAGAGTCTTAATATTATTTGATATTTGCTCAATATGCTCCTTTGTATGATTGGATAAATTCCTTACTTCATCAGCAACAACAGCAAATCCCTTTCCTTGTTCTCCAGCTCTTGCTGCTTCAATACTAGCATTTAACGCTAATAAATTTGTTTGATTGGCTATATCTTCAATCACGTGTATAACATTTTCAGTTTTTGTTACTTCTTCACTTAATTTGTTAATTTTTTTAATAACTTCTTTATATAATGCGCCAACTTCTTCGATGAGTTGAAGCGTTTTATCGATGATATTTTTGCTTTCCGATACAGATTTAAAGGCATCATTTGTCCCATCTGCAACTTTACCAGTATATGCAGCAACTTCTTGCAAAGAAGATGACATTTCTTCTGTTGCAGCTGTAACACTATACGTTTCCTTCATTTGATAATCCATGGCTGTTATTAACTGCCTCGTTGTATTAATTTCCGTTGTTTGATTAAGTAAATTTGAAATTTCAAATAAAAAATTTTTAAATGTTACTTCCATATATACATCAGCGATTAATTGTTGATCAAATACGCCAACTTTCTGGATAGCTGAAATTGCATTTAGCATTTTTTCTTTCTTAAATCGATTATTTTCTTTTAAAATAGTAATCATTTCTTGTAGCAGTATTTGATGTGCAGATATGAAATAATCAACCGTTAAATTTATTCGACTATGTACTTCACCGATTTTTTTTCGTGTATTTATATATTCATCATCAATGATTCCTTGAAGAAACTGTTCTATATACTTTACTAATGTAACTTTTAGTCTTTCAACTGAAGAATATTTATTAATGATGTTTGAGAGGTGTTCAATTGAGGTAATTCTATCGTAAAATTTTTTCGCTAATTCTTTACTATATGGTAATAATAATGGTTTTACTTCCTGGATGTACTGTAAGGTTTCTTGATTAATTTGTAAAAGGGCAAGTTTTTCAAGAACACGTTCGTTTAATGTATTTATATCATTACCCGTTTGTTTTACTAATTCCTTATTTCTAAATAAAAATCCCATATGTCCCCCACTCTTTTTAATAAAATGAATATAATAGTATTTTTATTCAAAAAGAACCAAGATACTATACATTGTTCTTTTCACACTTAAACTTTTCAAGTTCAATTGTTATGAAGATCTTTTGAAAAAAATCCATACCTTCAATTTATATATCGTCATTTATTATTACATTTATAATAATTGGAAAATAAATTTTGTAATTTTTTTTGAATTTTTCAATTAATCTTTTCTCCATCCCGAAACAAATCTTGAAAGAACTTCGACCATTTGTACTCTTCTTTTATCCATGTCAATCGTTGTTTTAAATTCCCAATATTTATCAATATTATAGGATTTAAGAATTATTTTACTTAAAACACCTTATATTCTAATCTATTTTTTGATACTATTTACCCGGTTAAATTGGAATAAGGGGTGAACAGTTTTTTGTCTAAACTTAAAGACTCCATTAACAAATTTGAAAAAATGTTGAATGAATTCCCCGATAGTATTAAATATACAAAAGAATTTTACTATTTCTTTAGACAATTACCATTGCAGAATATTAAATATATCCCTTATGTAGAATTAGGTACAATACTAAAATATGAAAAACCAGTTATTTTTACTGACTTAAAAAAATATGCAATACACAATAAGATTTTAGAAATTGTTACATCTGTTCAAATCGATTTAAATAACGCGATAGACAAAATAGCCGAAATAAAAAAAGATTCCGTAGAATAACACAAAAAAAACTTAGTTATACATAGCTTATAAACTTGATATAAGTAATAATTAATTAAAAAAGGGTGCATCATTATTAAATCTGTCTTTACTACGTGCAACTGAATAAGGATAAATTTAAAAGTATCTTTATTTCAGAACAATGGTCCATTTTTATTAGGATTTTAAAAAAAGAAACTCATTTTTTTGCAGATTTTATCAATTTCTTTATTCGTTTGTCTGCTTTATAGTCGGATACAACTCCCCAAGCATGAATAACACCAGGAATCCATAAGAAAATAGTTAATATACAATTGAATAATGCTTGCACTGGTTTGCCAGACAATAATACAGCCATTGGGGGACAGATAATTGCTAAGAGTCTCATCAAAATACCTCCATACATATTAATTAACCGTACTAATCCTATTCTTTATTCATGAATTTTTTATATGTGGGTAAAATTTTTCCAAGTGGGAAACAATAGTAGAGATATTAAATTTATAAGAAGTCACAAATATTCTTTGGGGAGAATTCCAACTAAACCTATATAAATACAAAGAACGACAATATGAGAAGGAAAGGTTAATCTACATAAATCTTTCATGATATGCTTAACATGAATAGCAAAATGTGATGATAAAAAAAAGGAGGCTGCGATTTGCAGACTCCTTTCTTGCTTATAGGCTTTTTATGATGTTTATTACATCATTCCGCCCATTCCGCCCATGTCTGGCATTGCGCCGCCTTTGTTTTCTTCTGGAATGTCAGCAACTACTGCCTCAGTTGTTAAGAACATAGCGGCAACAGATGCTGCATTTTGAAGAGCGGAACGAGTAACTTTTGTAGGGTCAACGATACCAGCTTCAATCATGTTTACCCATTCGTTAGTAGCAGCATTGAATCCAGTACCAACTTCTTCTTTTTTCAAGCGCTCAACGATAACAGATCCTTCTAAACCAGCATTGTGAGCGATTTGACGTACTGGTTCTTCTAATGCACGAAGAACGATGTTTACACCTGTTTGTACGTCGCCTTCTGCTTTAATAGCAGCTACTTTGTTGTAAACATTCATTAATGCTGTACCACCGCCGGAAACAATTCCTTCCTCAACAGCAGCACGAGTAGAGTTTAAAGCGTCTTCGATACGAAGTTTACGCTCTTTTAATTCAGTTTCAGTAGCAGCACCAACTTTGATAACAGCTACTCCACCAGCTAATTTAGCAAGACGCTCTTGAAGTTTTTCTTTATCGAATTCAGAAGTTGTTTCTTCTAATTGAGCTTTAATTTGGTTAACACGAGCTGCAATACTTTCAGTTTCTCCTGCACCTTCAACAATTGTTGTATTTTCTTTTGTTACAACAACTTTAGCAGCACGTCCTAATTGTGTAATGTTAGCAGATTTTAAGTCTAAACCTAAATCTTCTGTAATTACAGTACCGCCAGTTAATACAGCGATATCTTCTAACATTGCTTTACGGCGATCACCGAATCCAGGAGCTTTAACTGCTACAGCATTGAATGTACCGCGAAGTTTGTTTAATACTAAAGTAGCTAAAGCTTCACCTTCAACATCTTCAGCAATTAATAATAATGGTTTACCTTGTTGAACTACTTGTTCTAATACCGGTAAGATTTCTTGAATGTTAGAAATCTTTTTATCTGTAATTAAAATGTATGGATTTTCAAGTACAGCTTCCATTTTGTCAGAGTTAGTAACCATGTATGGAGAAGCATATCCACGGTCGAATTGCATACCTTCTACAACGTCTAATTCAGTTGTGAATCCTTTAGATTCTTCGATTGTGATAACTCCGTCGTTACCTACGCGCTCCATAGCTTCTGCGATAAGTTGACCTACTTCTTCATCAGCAGCAGAAATGGCTGCAACTTGAGCAATAGAAGCTTTTCCTTCAATAGGTTTAGAGATTGCTTTTAATTCTTCAACAGCTACAGCTACTGCTTTCTCAATACCTTTACGAATTCCAACTGGGTTTGCTCCAGCAGTAACGTTTTTCAAACCTTCACGAATCATTGCTTGAGCAAGAACAGTTGCAGTTGTTGTACCGTCCCCAGCAACATCGTTTGTTTTACTTGCAACTTCTGAAACTAGTTTAGCACCCATATTTTCAAATGGATCTTCTAGTTCAATTTCTTTTGCAATAGTAACACCATCGTTAGTGATTAATGGTGAGCCAAATTTTTTCTCAAGAACTACGTTTCTACCTTTTGGTCCAAGTGTAACTTTTACTGCATCAGCTAGTTTATCAACACCACGTAGCATCGCGCGACGTGCTTCTTCGCTGAATTTAATTTCTTTTGCCATCCTTGTGACCTCCTTAAATTGTTTTCGTTAAGTATTTTTCCGTTCTGTATGTTATTGACTATTAACCTACAATCGCCAAGATATCACTTTCACGAAGAATTAAATATTCTTTTCCTTCGTATTTAACTTCTGTGCCAGCATATTTTGAGAAGATAATGCGATCGCCTACAGAAACTTCTAAAGCCACACGCTCACCGCTATCTAGAACGCGTCCAGTTCCTACAGCAACAACTTTACCTTCTTGAGGTTTTTCTTTTGCAGTATCTGGTAACACGATACCACTTGCAGTTTTTTCTTCTGTTTCAACAAGCTCAATAACTACGCGATCACCTAGTGGTTTTAACAAGTGAAACAACCTCCTCAATTTTAATTTATCGCACTTATTAGCACTCATGTAAATCGAGTGCTAACACCAATTAATATAATAAATAATTCTTCCCTTTTTTGCAAGTGTCAACAATAAAAATTTTGCCATTTATCACACCTTAAGAGTATATGTTTACAAGTAATAAACTATTCTTGCAAAGCAGAATTTCTCAAATACTTTCTTTTTGAATAAGGAATATTTGAAACAAATATGATTTTATTAGTAGAATGTATATATATTCTTAAATTATTAAATTTAAAGGTGAATTCTATTGGTTAATTATTATAGATCGATAATTTTAATATATGTTGCGATGCAGCTTTCTTCTTTTATAGGAATCCCCCTTACAGAGATTGTGATTAGATTTATTATCGGTAATAAGGAAGAAATTCCTATATTAGCTATTGGCTACTGGAATATTTTTATCTTTTCTGTAGCTCTTATCTGGATTTTAATTTTATTAAAAAATGAATTTAATATGAGAAATGTAAAAATAAAAGGAAATGAAATACTTACATGGGGATTAGGGGGAGTTTTATTAGCCTTTGTTGCCCAAATGATAGGTATACAAATTGAGTCATACTTAGGAATAGATCCTGGTTCTGAAAATACGAAAGAAATATTATTAATCATTAAATATGTACCATTACTAGTTATTGTTAGTTCCATTATTGGACCTATTCTCGAAGAAATCGTATTTAGAAAAATAATCTTTGGTATTCTATATCAAAAATATAATTTTTTCATTGCAGCCCTTATTAGTTCCATTATTTTTTCATTAGCCCATTTTGATTTTGAACATATTATTCTTTACACATTAATGGGACTGGTTTTTTCATACTTATATGTACGTACTAATCATATCATGGTACCAATCATTGCCCATACAATGATGAATACAATTGTTGTGATTATTCAATTTATGTATCAAAATGATATCAATCAAATGTCATTTAATGTCTCTATACAAAAATTATTGGAGGTTTTTTATTAATGAGATCCCCTCTTTTTACTGGATTTATTTATATTTTTTTAGGAATTATCTTCACCTTTTTTGCCATTCAGCATGTTGGCGAAAACGGCTGGGGGTTCTTTAGCTATTTACTTGTTCTATTAGCTACTCTTGATTTTGGAACAGGGTTTCGAATACTATTTTGGTATTATCAGATGAAAAATAAATCGGAAAAATAAAGAAATGCTCCTACACCATAATGCATATGGGGGGAGCATTTTTACTTGTTCTCATATAAATTGGACTCTTCTTCAGATTCCATCAATTCTTCTGCTAATTGTGCTTTTTTATAAGCGATTTTTGAAATCCAAATACTGATTTCATATAAAATGAATAAAGGAATCGTCACCATTAAATGACTAATTAAATCCGGTGGTGTAATAAACGCAGCGATTACTAATAATACAAAGTACGCGTATTTTCTTATTTTCGACAAAAACATAGGTGTTAATATACCTAATCTAGTTAAAAACATGATGACAACTGGAAGTTGAAATAAGATGCCAAAAGGAACTGTAATTTGGAATAAAAATTGAAAGTACTCATTTATGCCAATTACTTGATTAATGTTCAATTTGTCGGCAATTCGGGTCATAAAATCGATGACGAAAGGAAAAAGAATAAAATAGGAAAAACTTATCCCTGCAATAAAAAGTAATAGTGAAATCGGAATATAGCTTAAAGTAACCTTTCTTTCCTTATGATAAAGTCCCGGAGAAATAAAAGCCCATAAATGGTAGAACAAAACGGGTGTCGTTAATACAAATGAGATAACAAATGCCATTTGCATATAAATTTTTATTGGATCGGTAATTCGAAATGCATTCATGGTCAGTTCTTTTGCTTCGTCGGTGTGCTGTAAATAAACGATTATTGGCTCTGCCATGAAAAAACCGCCAATGACAGCAATGAAGAAAAAAACGACTACATAAATAAGCCGTTTTCGAAGCTCAGCGATATGTTCATACACTGTCATATCTTTTTGATTCATATATGATTCATCCTAACTATTAGTCTCGTTTTTCTTTACTCTCATCATCATCTGCTAAACCTTTTGTAGCATTTTTAAACTCTTTTAATGTTGCTCCTGCTGCTCTACCTAGTTCAGGTAATTTCTTTGGTCCAAAAATTAATAGTGCAACAATAACAATAAGTATGAGGCTTCCAATTCCCATATTCATGCCTCGTCACCTCCTCTAGTTTATATTAACGTAAATTATTGAAAGTGCAAAGAACGATTCCTTTGTAATATTTGAACGTTTTTTGTCAGTCCTCTGCTTCTTCTTTGCCCTCTCCATTTGGATAATTTTTCAAAAAATATACTAATGATTGTAGTTCAACAGCTAAGTCAATGTGATGGACGCGAATATGATCAGGAACATTTAATCTTGCTGGAGTGAAATTAAGAATGCCTTTTACATTAGCTCGAACTAGACGGTCGGTAATCGGTTGGGCTGTAGCTGCAGGAACTGTCAAAATCGCTACTGTTATATTTTCTTCCATTAATTTTTTTTCTAGTTCATCCATCGATAAAATAGGTACATTTCCAACTTCTTTCCCTATTTTATCCTTATCAATGTCAAATCCATACACAATTTTTGTATTATTGTTTTTCATAAAATTATAATGTAAAAATGCCGTTCCTAAGTTTCCGACACCAATTAATGCAACTTTCGTTAATTCGTCTTGATCTAATGTTTTTCTAAAAAAGGATAGCAAATAATTAACATTATACCCGTATCCTTTCTTCCCTAGCGCTCCGAAATAAGAGAAATCTCTTCGTATCGTTGCTGAGTCAACTTTTACTGCTTCACTTAACTCGGCCGATGAAACCCTTTGTTTACCAGAAGCATGTAAATTTTGTATAAATCGATAATATAGAGGCAATCTCTTCGCTGTAGCTTGAGGGATTTTGATTTGCTCTTCGGTCATGCTTACTCCTCCAAATCTGTAAATCAAACAATTGTAACTTCCTTATATTAGAAAATTTGTCTTTTTAATATATTCCCATGATACACGATTTTTTTTTAATTGTCTTTCTTTGATTTTATTTTTCAAAGTGTGTTTTATTGCTCTACTTATCTCCGATAGGTTAAACTAGTTTTAATGTAAGTAGAGGTGTTATTCAATGATTTTATTGCAAATTAATCAACTATCGAAATATTTTGGTGCTGAATTAATTTTATCCAATATCAAATTCGAAATTCAAAAAAACGATAGAATTGCGCTAGTCGGGAGAAATGGGGCAGGAAAATCTACTCTATTAAAAATTATTGCAGGTCATTTATCCTACGATAAAGGGGAAATTATAAAACCAAAAGAAGTAACTATTGGCTATTTAGAACAACATACAGGATTAGACTCATCTAAATCTATTTGGGACGAAATGATGACCATTTTCGAACATCTTCAACAAAAAGAAAAAAAAATTCGAGAACTTGAAAAAGAGATGTCAGACCCCAATCTGCTATTAAATGAAGAAAAGTATAATCGCATTCTTCATGAATATGATCGATTACAAAATGAGTTTAAAAATCTAGGTGGTTATCAGTACGAAGCTGATATACGTTCCGTTTTACATGGTTTAAATTTTCATAGCTATGACTATTCTACTCCTATTTCTAGATTAAGTGGAGGTCAAAAAACTCGATTAGCGCTTGGAAAATTGCTTCTTTCAAAACCTGATTTATTAATCCTTGATGAACCAACGAATCATTTAGACATCGACACTTTATCGTGGTTAGAGCAATATTTACAAAACTATGATGGAGCTATCCTTGTTGTATCTCATGACCGCTACTTTTTAGATAAAGTTGTGAATCAAGTATATGAGCTTTCTCGATTAAAGATAAAAAAATATGTAGGAAATTATAGTAAATATCTTGTACAAAAAGCAGAAGAATTTGAAAGAGAAATGAAACTCTATGAAAAACAACAAGATGAAGCTAAACGCTTACAAGATTTTATTCAAAGAAATATTGCTCGGGCTTCAACTACGAAAAGAGCACAAAGTAGAAGGAAAATGCTTGAAAAAATGAATTTTATCGAAAAACCTATAGAAAATGAAAAATCAGCTAAGTTTTCTTTCCAAATTGATAAACAAAGTGGTAATGAAGTATTACATGTCCAAGATGTAACCATCGGATATGAACAAACCCCAATATCAAGAGGAATTTCCTTCAATATATATAAAGGAGATAGTATTGCGCTTGTTGGACCAAACGGGATTGGAAAATCAACACTTTTAAAGTCCATTGTAAACAAATTAAACATCATTGATGGGCATATTCAATTAGGAACGAATGTAACAATCGGTTACTATGACCAAGAGCAAGCAAATTTAACGACAAATAAAACTGTTTTAAATGAGTTATGGGATGACTATCCTGATAAAACAGAAAAGGAAATACGCACGGTTTTAGGGAATTTTTTATTTTCTGGAGATGATGTTTTGAAAACCGTTGCTGATTTAAGCGGTGGAGAGAGGGCTAGATTGTCATTGGCTAAACTGATGATGAAAAATGCTAATTTTCTCATTTTAGATGAGCCAACCAATCATTTAGATATTGAAAGTAAAGAAGTACTAGAAAATGCATTAATTGATTATCCTGGAACTATTTTATTCGTTTCTCACGACCGATATTTTATTAATCGGATTGCATCAAAAGTTATTGAATTAAGTGACCATGGTGTAAAAGAATTTTTAGGTGATTACGATTATTACGTAGAGAAGAAAATCGAACTAAATGAATTAAATGAACTTTCATCCAAAAATAATACAGATACGAATGTAAAAAAAGATTATGAAAGGGAAAAAGAATCTAAGAAAATCGATCGACAAAGAAAGAGAAGAATTGAAGAAATCCAAAAGCTAACTGAAGAAATTGAAGAAAAAATTCAAAAAAATGAAGAATGGATGTACAATCCAGAAAATGCTTCGGATCATGAAAAATTAGCTATATTAGCTCAAGAAAATGAAGAGCTAGAAGATCAATTAAATGCTTTATTGGATGAGTGGGCGGAACTTGAAAATCACGAGTAGGGTTATGCACAAAATTATCCACAATTAAATGAATAGATTTACTGTGTTTTTTATGGTTATTCACAATATCCACAATAAATGAAAGAGTTATTCACATTTTTCTGTTAATATTCACAAAATACTTGTGAATATTGGAGATTTTAATCTTATTATCATTTGAAGATTAACATGTTATCCACAATTATATGCATTGAAGAAGCCAGTGAAATTTTTCTTAAAACTTCACTGGCTTTTCATTTTAATAAAAATAATAAATGAATTCGCTATGGACATACAAACTTACAAATAAATTCAACCTAGTTGCAAGATATTTTTTCGACTTGCAAGAAAATGTCCGTGAGTTACAAATAATTTTTTGTTAGTTACAAGTTTTTTTCTTTCACTTGCAAGTACGAATGTTGCTAGTTGCAAATAAATATTTAATAGTTACCAATACGATTCATAAACTTACAAAATCGATCGAAAGAGTTGCAAATATACCTTTCTTTTTTCAGTATTGACACCTGCAATCATTCTGCGATAAGTAAAAATCGACCTTTAACGATCAACTTGCAAAAATATCAATATGAGTTGTAAGATTTTTCGAATACTTGTTTTTCATTTTCACCTTCGAACCATCGACTTGCAAATAAAACAATTCAGTTGCAAGTTTTTGTCGATTCTCAAGTTAGAAATCATGTTCCTTAAACATTAATAATAGATTTTCTTTTATTTTTCTGAAGATCGTTTTTCCCCTCATGATAATAATCATTAGAATGTTCGAAAATAGGATTGAACCGTTTGTAAATCACTAATAAGCTCCTTGATTTCATCTTTACTTAGTTTGACAAGTACTTGATCGTGTAAAGAAATAACTTGACCATCATTATCATCTTCATGACTTTTTAAATAGGAGAATAGATGATTGAACTTTGACTCATTAATAACTGATTCAACGATTATATGTTTTATTTGATGAAGTGAAAATTCATTTGATTGTAAGTCAAATTCACCAGACAAAATGTGACCTTCAAATTTCATTCAATCACCTCTAAATATCATAAAAAATTCGACAAAAAAATAGCCTCAAAGATTAGATTACACACTAATCTTTGAGGTCATACATTTTATATCTAAATAAATTTATTGTACATTTCAATGTCTAAAGATGGATTTGCATTAAGTGCTAGATTAGCAACAATCCCTTTTTCTAAAAGCTTACTT
>NZ_JBYLHW010000041.1:18799-19176 GCF_057747715.1 Bacillus sp. JST-5
TAAAGTGGCGGAATTATTAGTTCTACATTTTGTAATGATTTAAACTTTTCTTCAAGTGCACTTCTCAATCCCTTATTCGCAGCCACTCCACCTGCTAATAAAACTTGCTTCACATTATATTCTTTTGCTGCCAAATAAGTTTTCTCAACAAGTACTTCTACTACACTCTCTTGAAAACTAGCTGCTAAGTTTTCCGGCTTAATTGTTTCTCCTCTTTGTCTAGCATTATGTAGAACGTTAATGACTGCTGACTTTAATCCGCTGAAGCTAAAATCATAAGAACCATCTTCTAGCCATGCTCTCGGCAGTTTTAATGTCGCTTTACCTTCATGCGCAAGACGATCAATATGAGGTCCCCCTGGATAAGGTAAATTTAG
>NZ_JBYLHW010000041.1:19278-19507 GCF_057747715.1 Bacillus sp. JST-5
TCCACCAGATACTACTAATGATAGTAGAGGAAACTCGAGTTCTTTAATTAATTGGTTTGCATATATATGCCCAGCAATATGATGAACAGGGATGAGAGGTTTCTGATAAGCAAAAGCTAATGCTTTAGCTGCATTAACACCTACAAGTAATGCCCCTACCAATCCAGGACCTGATGTAACTGCAACTCCGCTAATTTCATCCATCGTTAAATTGGCTTGACTTAATGCT
>NZ_JBYLHW010000041.1:19682-23782 GCF_057747715.1 Bacillus sp. JST-5
TGAATTGGTTATCCATCATTTATAAATTCACCCACATTACTAGTGCATCTTCAAAATTATCCGTATAATATCCTTTTCGAATGCCACCATTTTTAAATCCTAATTTCCTATATAAATTTTGCGCCACGTGATTGGATACTCTCACTTCTAATGTCATTGTTTTTGCCCCTTTTTCACGGGCTAAATTTTGTAATTGTTTTAATAGCGTTTCGCCTATTTTCTTACCTCTATATTCAGGACGAACAGCTATATTTGTAATATGTGCCTCATCTACGACAATCCAAACCCCACCATAACCTATTGCTTTTCCGTCTATATCTGCAACGATATAATAGGCGTATGGGTTATCCGTCAATTCTCTGTAAAAAGCTTCTCGACTCCATGGTAACGTAAACGATAGACGCTCAACTTCCATAATATCATCTAAATCCATTAAATTCATATAACGATACGAAGGAGTTTTCCCCACAATAATCCTTCCTAACCTTGATTATTTTCACCTAACCATTTAGCTTCAGCCTCTGCCAAACGGATATAATTAGGGGTGAATGTATGTATATTCTCACCCGGCAAATCTTTTCCTAATAAAGCTAGCTCAGCAGGTCTTGGGTTATGTTCTGTAATGATTCCAGAATAGTAATTTTCCCCCAATATTTCTGATAAAACATCTTGATGTAGTGGAAGATCATTTCCTAAAAACAAAACTGGTTCATCTAATTCTTTTAACCGCTTTGCCCATTCTTCGTTTTTCACATTTTGATCTTCAATTACTTCCTTCAACACTCCTGCATCCCATTTATATAACCCTGTATATAATTGCCCTCTTCTAGCATCGAATAACGGAGAAATAAATCCTGGAAAATGTCTACCATTTGCAGCTAACACTTTTAAGCTTGAAACTCCCACGAGCGGAATCTGTAATGACCATGCTAATGTTTTGGCAATTGTAACACCAATTCTTACTCCAGTGTAAGAACCAGGACCTTTAGCAACTACTATTTTTTTAAGGTTTTTTGGTGTATAATCACATTCCTCCAACAATTGTTGAATTGCTGGCATTACACGAACCGAGTGATTTTTTTTTAAATTTGTAATATATTCACCAATTACTTTTGAATCGTCTATAAGGGCAATTCCTAAAACATAGTTTGATGTATCAATTGATAAAATGCTCATTTTAGTAACTCCTTGCATAACTGTTCATATCGTTTTCCTTTAGGTTTAAAAACGATCTTTCTTCCCCCATCATTATGGTGAAATATTTCAATATTTAGTAGTTCAATTGGTAATTGTTCATTGATGAGATGTGCCCATTCAACAACAGTAACTCCGTTTCCGTAAAAATATTCATCAAATCCAAGATCTTCATCCGCATCCTTTAGACGATAAACATCCATATGATATAAAGGTAGTCTTCCCTTATATTCTTTAATAATTGTAAACGTCGGACTATTTACGGTTCTTTTGACTTCTAGACCTTTAGCAATCCCTTTTGTAAAGGTTGTTTTTCCTGCTCCTAAATCTCCTTCCAGAGCAATGACATCTCCACCCTTTAGTAGAGCACCTAATTGTTGAGCTAATAATAAAGTTTCTTGTTCATTGTATGTAATTTTCTCAAATTGCGCCATTGTTCAGCCACCTGTATATTTTTCTTACTTCATTAAATTTACCGAAATGAGAAAGAAATATCAATCATTCCAATTCAAAAACGTTTGTAACTTAATTTAAATATATCCATTTTTCATCTATCTAATAAAAGAATAGAAAGGTAATACCTTCATAAATAAATAAATACGTTTTATTAGTCCATTTTTGTTAAAGTAATAAACAATCGACATAAGCATAGAGGTCAAGATTTGAATGTTTCAAGTTCATTATTCAGAATTCACTAACATGAAAAAAGAAGTGTAAAGCATAGTAACGGAAAAGAAACTTAGAGTCTGGATTTTATTGAGGAATGTTTCATTTTGAACCATTAATAAGTGAAATATGAAATAATCATTAAGTAGTAATGATAGAGCCGTTTAGGTACGGATGGAGTGATATAACATACAAGGAACGGATAGTTGAAACCATAGTGAGAAGAAATAAAAATTAGTCTTGAAAAACTATTCAAGTTGCATATTCGTATTCAGTTTCTGGAATCTATATCCGGTCTTCATTTTATCAATTTAGTAACCGTTATATTTTCTAAACCAGGGTAGGTATATTTTAATTCATTTGCACGCTTCTTCTCTCTTTTCCTTGTTTCTAGCTAATTTAAGGATAAGAGAAATCGGAGAATGCGTGCTTTTTTGCTTTCCATTGTTTTTAAAACCACAACATTTAGTTTTGTATCCAAAAGACTTAATCTTGATTACTCACATTCAAATACGATTTAACTTTATTCTCAATTTATAATGTAGAGTAGAGTCCTAAGTTGGATGGAAACCTGTTTTGCTTTTCTATACTCCACTATCTAAACCGTTTTCCTTTTTCCCCACGGCTTCAGGTAGGAAATAACAACCAAGAAAAGTAAAATAACTAGACAAGTAACAATACCTACAAATAACATCATTCGATTATTGAGATATTCTTGGGCTTGTAATGGATACAGTTCAATGGAAAGGATTTTCGGAATCTCGTTGTGGATACGTAAACCAATGATTGCTGAACCTAATAGAATTGCTAGAATGTTCCCAATCCACTTTGCAATAATCCAATAGTATTTTGTGAATCCCCAATTAGTTCGGACCGCAATCCAGATCCCAGTTATTAAACAGCCAAAGCCACCGGGTATAATTAGAAAATTGTCGAAGAACAAGATATACATATGAGCAGCGTATATATGATCTTCGAATTTTGGAAAAGTTGTAGAAACTGCCATTACAAGTTCTCCTAATAATCCAGCAAAGTACATAATAACGAAAATCACGTGAGCAATGACCCACCACTTCTTTTTATTAATACTTAAATTTTTTGATATACGGTTTCCAAAAAATACTAATAAAGTGGTCAAAAACAAAATCGTTAATGCAATTGAACCGATTACAATAATTCCCATCAATTTATAAAATTTTTTGTGGATTAAACCTTTTTTTCTATCCTTCTCAGTTCAAGTAATAACCAATCAAGCCACTCTCTTTCCATTTTGTAATACGATTTTAGAAACTTTACATTTGCCCTTTTGCCAATGTAGACATTCGAGCTATCTACATCTTCTTGCGAAAATTGATGAATAATTTTTTCGACAAAATTCTTCCGTTGGATAACTTGGTCTATTACTAATTGTGTAGGTAAAACCTCCAACCATCCTATTGCAATTGAATAGTCAAATGTAACAATTTCCTGTGAAGCAAGACCAGCAAACACCATTTCTTGTAAAGCCTTCTTTCCTGTAGGCGTGAGTGAATAAACTTTTCTTCTCGGCATATTTCCTACTACTTCTGTATCACTCGTTACCCAACCTTTCCTTTCGATCCTCTGTAGAGTTTGATAAATGGTGGCTCTATTGGTTTTAGTCCAATATCTAATTTTCATTTGATCCAAATATTTGTCTATCTCGTGACCATATCGTGCACCAGAATGCAACAACCCTAATACAAGACATTCAGTGGGGGAAAAATTCATCTCAACAATACCACCTTTTCAATGATTTTAATATGAAATATACTAGTATTTGTAATACTAGTATTGAACATACTAATATATTAGTCGTATTTTTTTCATTTGTAAAGTTCTTTTTTGTACACAAGAGTTACCAGTCCTGTGAACTGAATGAAATACACGATATAAAAAATATGCTGTAAATGTGTGATCAGTCTTTCCCATTTTAAAGGTTTTTACTATAAAGGGGATTCGTTTTTACTATAAAGGGGATTCGTTTTCACAAGAAGGGTAAAACACATTAAATTTTATGAATATGATTTCATCAAACTCTTTTCCTTTTTCTTTATTTAAGCAATTGTATGAGAAATTGAAGAATGCATGCTTCTTTTTTACTTTCAAATTGTTGTTAAACCCCAAAATTTAGTATAGAGTACAAAAAACATACTAAGATTAGTAGCACAGACCACGGCCATGGTCTGTGCTACTATTTTTTTATAGTAGAAGTGGAGAAT
>NZ_JBYLHW010000042.1:0-23639 GCF_057747715.1 Bacillus sp. JST-5
TAAAAAATCGTCCTTTCTGTAATGTTGTGTGGTAACTTCATTTTACTAGAAAGGACGATTTTTTTGTGCATTTTTTTTAAAAGTGAAAAATGAGGGGCTCCAAAAAGTCAGTTACCCTGACTTTTTGGACAGCCCCTACAAACTTTTTTCCATTGTTTTATGAGGAATTCCTGCATCTAAAAAAGTATCAGACACAACCGAATAACCTAAGTTTTCATAAAAAGGAATCGCATGTTCTTGCGCGTATAGTTTTAGTTTTTTAAAGTGTTGTGATTTTGCGTACTCATGAATAAATTCCATGATTTGTTTACCCGCACCTTTACCTCTATACTCCGGTAAAACACAAATTCTTTCAATTTTTCCGTAACCATTTAAATCGCGAAAACGTCCAGCCCCAACAGGTGTACTTCCATCATATAGAACAAAATGTGTACTTTCGTTTTCAAATTCATCGATTTCTTCTTCTGGAGAGACATTTTGTTCTTCAATAAAAACTTTTCTACGAATATAAAAGGCATCTTCTTTTTGTTTATCAGTTTTTGCGATTACAACTTCCACTTATTATTCCTCTCCTAGCAAAAAGGTTTCATAAACAGTCCAAGAACCGTTTTCAAGTTGATATAAAAGATGGAAACGATCAACCATTTCTGTATGATCAACTTCTAACATTTTTAATTGTCCTAGGACATCGGAATGTTCGTCATTAGAAAGGTTTTGACCAATCGTGATATGTGGGACAAAAGCAAATTCTGAAGGACTTTCAAAATAACCTGAATGTAAATCCTTTTGTAATCCAATTAATTCATCGGTAGGCTCTACTTTCAAATAAATGACATTATTCACAGGATAAAACGAACTTACTCGATAAACGTGGAGAGGAAAAGGTTTATATTTTTTTGCAATATTGTCAAGTTCCTCTGACATTTTTTTAATATCAGATTCTGAACCCTCAAAAGCATACTTTAATGTCAGATGAGGGGGAATTAAAGAGTAATTTGGATCGTACCTTTTTCGATATGAGTTTGCAAAGTCTTGTAACTTTTTTGAAGGGAATATGACAATACCAAATTTCATTCGTTATTACCTCCTTATAAAGAATTTAATCGAAGCATAAATATGTTTCTTTATTATACCAAAAATTCATACAATGATATATAAACATGCTTCAATATGTAAAAAAATTATGAAAAAAGTAATAATTGATGGTAAGTCAATCAAACTTAAAGGCTTATTTTCCAAACATATAGGTTAATGCTCTAGGTAAATCCGCCTGCCAATATTTCCATGTATGTTCGCCATCAAACTCATCATAAAAATGTGGGATTCCTACATCTTTAATCGCTTTATGTAAATGACGATTTGGTTCAAGAAAATCGGATATTTCTCCGTTTGTCATTTTAACCGCTGTCTCTTGTTTCCCAATGACATGGTATATGGATAAAAGATCAGGATTTTTAAACTGTCGAACTTTTTGAATGACCTCATCATTAACAAATGGAGAATGTAACATGACTTTGCCAAATGTATGTGGATAGGATAATGCTGTTAATAGCGATACTGTTCCAGCTAATGAGTCCCCTGCAAGGACACGGCAAGAGTTTACATGATAAACTGGAAACTCTTTTTCTAAATAAGGGATAAGTTCATGGGCTAAAAAACGAATATACGCACCATGTTTCTCACCTGATGGATGATATTTACTCCTGCGGTCATTTACATCTTTATACGGAATTCCAACAGCAATAATATTTTCAATTTTTCCGCTTTGAATTAATGAATCACATGTTCTAGTGAATCTTCCTAATTGAAAATAATCTTTTCCATCTTGTGCAATCAATAAAGAATATTTATATAAGTTTGAGAAGTTAGGCGGCAAATAAATGATTAAAGATAATTCTTCATTTAATTCTTGGCTATAAAATGTTATTTCTTTCATCGATCCTCTTTCGCTGTTCATTATTAACCTCCGATTTTAATCAATTATATTTGCATTTTAACATATTAGACTTCGAAAACGGTAACAACAGCTTTTTCAATCATGTGGAAATTCACATGTTATAATGAATTTAGAATTTGTTGTGTTCGAGTTAGGGGAGGAGAAAAAATGATACATTCAACAGTTGTAACAGAAATAGCAAGAAAAAAGCTAGAAGAAAGAGGTGTAACCGTTAACGATATTGCAGAGATTGTGTTTGAAATGCAAAAGCCATACAATAACGAGTTAACAATGGAAGAATGCATTGAAAGTGTTGAAATGGTATTACAAAAAAGAGAGATTCAACATGCATTGTTGGTTGGAATTGAGCTTGACATGTTGGCGGAGAAGAAAATGTTATCAGAACCACTTCAATCGATCATTGAATCTGATGAGGGGTTATTTGGTGTTGATGAAACGATTGCTTTAGGGGCATCTTTAGGTTATGGAAGCATTGCAGTAACAACATTTGGCCATTTGGATAAAAATAAAATCGGTATCATTCGAAAACTGGATACAAAAAATAGCGATGGTGTTCATACATTTTTAGATGATATGGTGGCTAGCATTGCTGCAAATGCCTCTTCAAGAGTAGCTCATAAAATAAGAGATCGTGAAGAAGCAAAAGAACAAGAAATTATTAAATAACATTATGACTTTTACGTGACTGATAAGGAAGTGCAGAAAGGATACGTTCTATCTTAAATGTACGAAATTGATGTTTTTCTAAACAAAAAGCTTGGATATGTGTAGGATGGATCTTTTTCACAACGATTACTCTATGAATGAATTCTCCATTCCTTTTTAAATATATAATTTCTAAAGGTAAGTTTTCTTTTTCACTTCTTTTTAATAATCCAGTCATGGAATCTCATAGCCTTTCTTCATTGATTTGTTCTTATTTTACAGAACGTTTGTTCGTATGTCAATGGTAGGGTAAGGCTATTAAATAAATATGGAAATTATGGGATTGGCAAAGGTCTATCCCATTTTTTATTTAATTTTTCCTACTTCATCTATTATTTGCAATTAAGGAAAAAGCGTCCGTATCATTTCTAATATTTAGCGCAACATATAAATGGAAATATTAGTGAAATCTTACCGTTATTGCAGGGCCATTTCGGAATATATGGGTGGTTTAAATGAGTAGTCATACAAATGTTAACAATGTAAGAAGATATAAAGCCCATGTCAGCATTTTTGGAACGAATCAACTTCACCTGCGAAATCCGTATATCGTTGCTTGGTGGTCTGCGGCTTTTTCAGGATTTGGTTATATCATATTAGGAAAAAATTTAAGAGGATACATTTTTATCATTTGGGAGATATTTATCAATATTAATGCAAAAGTGAATTTGGCAATGATTTATACGTTTCAAGGGAATATTGAGTTAGCAAAAGATGTTATCAATACTCGTTGGATAATGATGTATATCCCCGTCTACTTGTTCGGTATTTGGGATAGCTACAGATCAGCTGTAGAATTAAATAAAGTTTATTTGCTTGCAGAGCGAGAAAACCATTCTTATCAAACATTTAAACTTAATGCACTCGAAATCAATTACTTAGAAAAAAGAAATCCGATTATGGCGGCTATTTGGTCCTTATTTGCTCCAGGTTTGGGACATCTTTACATACATCGAACATTAACATCTTTTATTCTCATTATTTGTTTAACTGTATTTTTTTATTTTTCTCATGCACTCGAAGCAATCACACTGCTACTTAATGGGAAAATTACTGAATCAACGGCTATATTAAATGAGGAATGGCTATTGTTTCTACCATCTCTTTTTTGTTTTTCCATTTATGATTCATATGTACATACGGTTGAAAATAACAAATTGTTTGATAAGGAGCAGCGAAAGTATTTAAAAGAGAATTATATGCATCGAAACTTTCGAATTTTAAAAGGGAAAAAAGTGAAGTGATAAAATGCAAGTTTTTTCAACATTTGAAAATACGATGATGTTGGAAATGGCCATTAAAACATTAGAAAAAAATGGGATTCAACGTGAAGATATTTTTGCTGTTCCTCTTGACAAGCGCCAAGAGAATACAAAATTATTTGACTCGATTCATAATTCCGATGGAGAATCGTTGATCGACTTAGGTATGGTACTTGCTACTGTATTTTCGGTGATTGGAGCATCTATTGGATTTGTCCTTTCTTGGGGACCAATCATTTGGGGACTTTTAGGTGTATTTTTAGGATTTTTCCTTGGATTAGTCATAAGGCTCATTTATGGGTTAGTGAAAAGTAAAAAAATGAAACTTTCAACAAATAATCATTCAGAGGTTATTTTAATTATCAACTGTGAGGAAAAACAATCAAAACTTGTGGAAGATATTTTATGGAATCATTTTGCTTTAGGAGTCGCCAAAGTGATGAATAGCTAGAAACCAAAAAAATGCTCAAATTGCTAAAATTGACAATCATAAAAACGTCCCGGGCGAGAATCGAACTCACGACCTACAGCTTAGGAGGCTGTTGCTCTATCCTACTGAGCTACCGGGACACGTGAAATATTATACTGAATATTTTATGAAATGGTCAAATGATTATAAATTAATGAATCAAGTTATTTTCTGAGAATAGAATTGGAAATTGTAAACATTTTGCTGTTGTAGAATTAAATGGGTACACTTCTGCCATATATAATAAAGGAAGCCATTACGGCTTCCTTTGCATATTATTGGAGGTGTAACAGAGGCGCTAGTAAGAGTGATATAGTGATTGGTGGAGGTCTACTTTATATATATGTCGAATTAGCTCGTCCGAGTGGGGAGGTATCTTGCTTTTAAAAAAAAGGCTCATCTTTCTAATTATTTTTATGCAATGATATATTGATAAAATATTAGGCTTTGCTATTTAAATAAATTGTTCTTGGATTACGTAGCTTACCAGGGAGATTGCTACTTTGACAGGGTAACACTCACATTTTAAAATTCGGAGGTTTAGCGTGAGAATTTGACAGTATGGGGTCTTGGTCGAATTCCTTTCAAAACATAGATTTAAGGCACATTTATTAATTAAGAGTGTCCTTTTTTGTATTAAATTGTTATTCTTGAATTTTTTTGGAGTTAGACTGAAATCTTTGAATGAAAATGGCTCCTCAAATGTTCTCTTATTATGTAATTAAAAAAATATTTACTCTTATCAGAATATTATTTATAGTTGGATTGTAAGGTAATAACTGGAATAGGAGGGGATACAAATGAAAAACTTAATTTGTAAATTTTCATTAAATAAATACGGTGGCTCTTTCCCCTTCAATAAGGAGAGGCAATTTCATTTCTTTTTTACTTATTAAGACCTTCATGCCTATACTCATGTCTTGGAAAGAGTCCCTCTGAACAACTAATTGTAAGCAAAATTTAAATGGAAAGAGGAGACCAATATGGAAATAAGAGAGTATAAACCAAGTGATGAACGCGGTTGGGTACGCTGTAGAGTATTATCATTTCTTGATACGGCATATTTTGATAACGTTTTGAAAGAAAAAGAAAAATATGATAATCCATCAATAGAGTTGGTGGCAGTAGAAAAAGATCAAATTGTAGGGTTATTAGATATTGAGTATGAAGTTAAAGAAGGAACCGTTTGTTCAAGAGGAACAGGTCTTGGGGGAATGATCTGGCATATAGCTGTACATCCAGATTTCCGTAGAAGAGGAATTGGTACACTTCTCCTAAAGAAAGCTGAACAGTTATCAAAAGAAAAGGGATTAAATCGTTTAGAAGCATGGACAAGAGATGACGATTGGGTCATTAATTGGTACAAAAAGAATGGATTCCTTAAGGTTGAATCGTATTTACACGTTTATTTGGATGGTGGAGAAGAACTAAAAGGGAATATTACAAGCGAAGTTCCTAAACTGTATCCTGTTCATACATTTGCTCATTATGTAGGAGATGATAAAGAAAACATTAAGGCAAAATTTAAGCGAGTCCATGAATGTAATTGCTTCGAAAAAATGTTGACTTAAACACATATAGTCCATAAAGTTGCAAAAAGGAGGCTGTTTTAAAGGTGAATCAATTTCACTTTGGCAGCCTCTTTCTATTTTTTACTTGGTTCATAAAAATAAAAAACTCTCCCTAGCTAATTGGAAGCGATCTAAACAAATATTTTAGAAAAAGGACGTTTATATAAGTAATTAGTAAGGTTACTACTGAGTCCATGTTGAAATTAGATTAGTAGCTATAGCCCATTTAGACTGAAAGTATTGGAAGCGTCAAAGAGGCATTAGACAGAGTGATTTAGTGAAGGTGAGATTTCCCTATTTAGTAGAATTTGCTTATCCGAGTGGAGAGCTACCATACTATGAAAAAAATTCATCCTCATATTATTTTTAAGCAATGATATATTGACAAAATATTAGGCTTCGATTAATATATAAATTGTTCTCGAAATACGATTCCGTAGCTCAGCTGGGAGAGCGCCACCTTGACAGGGTGGAGGTCGCTGGTTCGAGCCCAGTCGGAATCATCGAAATGAGAAGCCTGAAGTCCTTGTAAATCAAGGATTTCAGCCTTTTTTGTTTTATTGTATACTATTTTCCTCACTTTATTGGTCATAATTTGGTCACAGATTATTTACAGTGTTGAACAAATGAAGTCTATAATTAAGAAAAAATTTAATTAGTTTAGATAGTCAAGGGTGATTTAGTTAAAGAGGAACAAATTATTGTGGAAGTGTAAAGGGATTCAATAAATCCATATCTTCCACGGGAAAACCTATCTTTTCACATCTTGGATAAACGAAATACTTTAAAGGTTTATAAATTTGTTTTTGATTTTTAGCAGAAGTAAATGGCTTCTGCCTTTATTTTTTGCAAGAAAAATAGTCTGAATCATTTGCCAACATTAAAAAAATAGTTAGAAAATTTTACCATCTATCTTATAACGAAGAATATTTATTAATAATAGAATCCAATAAAAAAACAAATCCCCTCAAAAAGCTAGGGTTTATTAGCTTTTTTGGGGGGATAATATTTTTTAATATGAAACAAAGTGGTTACTTTAATTTGTCTTCATTGCTCTTCTTTTCCTTTTCCACAACTACTGGCATTTTTGTAATCACTACGGGTTGGTCTAAATCAAAATTTGGTATCGGTGCGGGTTCTACAGATTCATCCATGTATTGAATATGATATTTTTCAAAAAATTGATGATCAACAGAATCTAATATAATAAATTTTTGCTGATATTTTTGTTCACTTGTAATGATTGGATCAGAACTATTATCTTTAACAATGCTCAATAGGAATAAAAGTGAAATAACTGATATTACAAGCAAAAACCATTGAAGAGCACTTTTTTTCATGAAATGATGCCTCCTTTTACATAATAGAGGAAAATATTTCCAAGATTAGTTTATTTAAATGCCTTTGTTAATATAGTTTTAAAAAAAATGCCCATTTCTAATTTACACCTTAAAAAAGTTGAAAAAAAATATAAGGTTAATTTTTGTGTTGAACGAACGATATGATTTGAACTTACCACGATGAGGAAACTTCTCCTTATTTCATTATATTCAATAAAAATGTGAAACAATATACTTAACGATCATTTACACAATTAAATCATGTCAACATCTTTGGTGACAAAATGCAATTTTCATTTTATTGAATACACTTTGAAAACGCTTTAATCTTTTATTAAGGACTTATTTATTATTTTGAAAGGAGTGCTATATATGACTAAAGGCGGTGCTCGTGCAAAAATACAGCGCTTTGGTAGTTATTTAAGTGGAATGATTATGCCAATCATCGCAGCATTTATAGCTTGGGGACTTATTACTGCTTTATTTATTCCAACTGGTTGGTTACCAAATAAAGAATTAGCCACACTCGTAGATCCAATGATTAAATATTTATTGCCACTACTTATCGGTTATACAGGTGGGAAAGTCGTTTATGGCGAACGAGGTGGAGTTGTCGGTGCTATTGCAACCATGGGGGTTATTGTAGGGACCGATATTCCAATGTTCCTTGGTGCTATGATCATGGGACCATTAGGAAGTTTCTTGATGAAAGTTATCGATGGATGGTTCCAACATAAAATCCGTTCTGGATTTGAAATGCTTTACAATAACTTCTCCGCAGGAATTCTTGGAGCTATTCTAGCAGGAGTGGCTTATAAAATTATAGGCCCAATCGTAAAATCTATAAGTGACGTATTAGCATCTGGGGTAGAAACAATCGTCGATGCTGGACTACTTCCATTAGCGAACATCATTATTGAGCCAGCAAAAATTTTATTCTTAAATAATGCGATTAACCACGGTATTTTAAGTCCATTAGGGGTAGCAGAAGCTGAACAGGCAGGAAAATCCATTCTATTTATGTTAGAGACGAATCCTGGACCAGGTTTAGGGGTACTATTAGCATTTATGATTTTCGGTAAAGGAGTATCAAGAAGTTCTGCTTCCGGAGCATCTGTTATCCATTTTTTAGGAGGTATTCATGAAATTTACTTCCCATATGTTTTAATGAAACCTATGCTTTTACTTGCAGTTATTGCTGGTGGTGTAAGTGGAGTCTTTACTTACTCATTGTTCAATGTAGGTTTAACAGCAACACCATCACCTGGTAGTATTTTTGCTATATTAGCGATGACTCCAAAAGGTGATCATATCGGAGTTATTTTAGGAGTCCTTGTAGCTACAGTTGTCTCATTCTTAATTGCATCTTTAATTATCAAAACAAGTAAAGATAAAGATGAAGATTTAACATCCGCTACAGAAAAAATGGAAGAACTAAAAGGGAAGAAAAGCTCAGTAGCTAATCAATTAAAGTCATCTGAAACAGCTGTAAAAAGTGCAAAAGAAGTGAAGAAAATAATTTTTGCGTGTGATGCTGGGATGGGTTCGAGTGCAATGGGGGCATCTTTATTAAGAAAGAAATTTAAAGATGCTGGAATTAATATTGACGTAACAAACGTGGCAATAAATAATATTCCAGATGATGCCGATATTGTAATTACTCATAAAGACTTAACGGATCGTGCGAAAGCAAAATTACCTACAGCTGAACATATATCCGTTGAAAACTTCTTAAATAGTCCAAAATATGAAGAATTAGTTCAACGATTCAAAGATTAAATAATGAATCCTCAACCAATGAAAAAAGATCATTCGGTTGAGGATTTTTTGAAATCTATTAATTAAATTTTGTCATGAATGGAAATGACGATTTTAAATATCTTTTTATGAATAATTAAGTTGTTTCATAGTAAAATAAAAGTGATAAATGTGCTAATTATTAAATATTGTCACTTCAATAGGAAGTTGGTGATTTTTCTGTACATTCAAGGAAGAGAAAGAAAAATCATAGAGATTTTACTAAATACGAATACAATCCCGATAAAAGAACTTGCACAAACACTTGATGTTAGTGTCCGGACGATTCATAGAGATTTAAAAAATGTTGAAGAAATTTTAAATAAATTTCAATTAACATTAAACAAAAAATCGGGAATTGGCATCAACATTGATGGATTAGATGAGCAAAAAGAACGCCTAAAAATGATGCTATTAAATAGTCATTTAACCGATTATACTCCTGAAGAAAGACAAGCAATCATTTTTGCTCAGTTGTTAAACACGAATGGTCCAATCAAACTATTTTCTTTAGCGAATGAATTAAATGTTACGACGGCTACGATTAGTAATGATCTGGATGCGATTCAACCTTTTTTTGAAAAACATCATTTACATTTAGTTCGAAAAAGAGGATTAGGTGTACAAGTTGTTGGGAATGAATCGGACAAAAGAGCCGCTCTAAGCTCGATCATTTCGAAATATGTAAATGAGAATGATTTAATTTCTTTATTAAGGGAGAATATCGAAAAAAAATCAAAAAGTCCTATAGATAGTATTTCTAATCGATTGCTCGGTTTAGTTGATCGTGGAAAATTAATTGCCGTTGAGAAATCAGTCGAAAATATTCGAAAAGAACTTCCATATGAGTTAGCCGATAGTTCATATATCGGTTTAGTCGTCCATTTAGCCTTAGCGATTGAACGATTACAAAAAGGGGAAAATATTCATTTTGATCGAGCATATTTAGAAGAATTAAAAGGGTCGCAAGAATATAAATTCGCAAAAAAATTAATTCATTCGTTAGAAAAGCTATTCGATATGGATATTCCTAATGATGAAATTGGATATATCACAATGCACCTCAGAGGGGCAAAACTTCGATATGATACAAACTTCACTGTTGAGGAATCGTCTATAGACCTAGCCATTAAAGCTAAGGAATTAATCCAAATGGTTAGTGAACAAGTTCAGACAGATTTGAGTGACAACGGCAAATTGTTAAAAGGCTTGATAGCACATTTAAAACCGGCCATTTTTCGTTTGAAACAAGGAATGAACATTAAAAATCCTCTTTTACATGAAATTGAAAGGGATTTTCCAGAATTGTTCTCGATCATTAGCGAAGGAGTCAAGGAAGTATTTCCAAATATCCCATTTCCAAAAGAAGAGATTGGATATCTCGTTTTACATTTTGCTTCACAATTATTAAATGTTAAGGAGAATATTTCCTTATCTGCTTTAGTCGTATGCTCGAGTGGAATCGGTACATCGAAAATGCTTGCTTCCCAAATAAAACAGCAAGTACCTGAAATTCAAAAAGTTGAAAATCGCTCGTTATTTGAAATAGAAAAATTAGATTTATCGAACTATGATCTAATTATTTCTACGGTACCAATTCAAAATATAAAGGAAAAGTATATATTAACTTCACCTTTTTTATCAAAATCAGATTTGCAAGAAATAAAAAATGAAATTGCAAAAAGAAAAATTACGATTCGTAATACAAAAAAAGATAAACAAGAAGAATTTAATAGAGATATTAAAGAAAAAAGAGAAGTGATTTTCTATATAGAGTCCGTTCAAACATATTCAACAATCATCCTTGAACTATTAAAACAATTTTCTGCTATAACAGTTTCCAATCGAAATTCAATGAAAGAGATACTTATAGAAGCTTGCTTAAGATTAAATCATAAGAATCTTGTTTCTAATGTTGAAATAGTTGTTGAAGAATTACTAAAACGAGAATCGGTTGGAGGGCTTGCGATCCCAAACACAAGAATGGCTTTATACCATACGAGGAGCGAATATGTTTATAAACCAAGTTTTCATGCAATATTTTTAGATGACTTTATAACCGTAAAAGGTATGGACGATAAGGATACTAAAGTTGATACACTTCTCTTAATGTTAGCTCCAATAGAAATAAATGAAAAAGCAATCGAAGTATTAAGTTTTATTAGTAGTTTAATGATTCAAGATGATACCAGTTTGGATATTTTTCAATCCAAAAATGAAGAAATGATAAGCAATTTCCTTTCTTCACAACTATTTAATTTCTTTAAACAAAAAATGACTTCATAGGAGGAAAAAGATGGTGAAACCAATTTTTTCATTAGACAACATTGTATTAGGTGCATCTCCAAAAACGAAAGAAGAAGCTATTCGTCAAGCAGGTCAAATTTTAGTAGAGAATGGCTATGTAGATGCTGTATATATCGAAAAAATGTTAGAGCGAGAGGAAGTAACGTCAACGTATATTGGTAATCACGTAGCAATTCCTCATGGAACGGAAGAAGGGAAAAAAGCTATTCATGAAACAGGTCTCTCTTTTATCACTGTTCCTGAAGGTGTCGACTTTGACGGTAATACGGTAAAAATTTTAATCGGAATTGCTGGTAAAGGTGACGATCATCTTGAGCTTTTATCAAAAATCGCGATTGTTTGTTCAGAAGAAGAGAACATTCAAAAAATGGTTAATGCAAAAAGCAAAGAAGAAATTTTACAGATGTTCAATGAGGTGAACTGATGGTGATTGCTGTACATTTTGGTGCTGGGAATATCGGTAGAGGTTTTATTGGAACGCTTCTGTATCAATCTGGTTTTCATACAACTTTTATCGATGTCAATGAAACAATTATTGACGAAATTAATAACAAACAAGCTTATAAAGTTGTACTAGCTTCCGAACAAAAGGAAGAAATAGAAGTAAAAAATATATCTGGAATTAATAGCGTAAAAGATCCGGATGCAGTAATAGAAGCGATAACAAAAGCTTCTTTAATAACGACGGCTGTAGGTCCAAACATTTTGCCAATCATTTCAAAATTAATCGCACAAGGACTAAAAAAACGTATGGAATTTACTAAAGAACCGTTAAATATTATTGCTTGTGAGAATATGATTGGTGGAAGCTCTTTTCTTAAAGAAAAAGTATATGAACATTTAACAGATGAAGAGAAAGCAACCTTTTATCAATATTACGGATTTCCTAACTCAGCAGTGGACCGCATTGTTCCTAACCAAACGAATAAAGAATTATTAACTGTGACGGTTGAGCCATATTTTGAATGGGTTGTAGAAGAAAAAGAAATGAAAGGTGAAAAACCGAATATTCAAGGTGTTCATTTTGTCCCTGACTTAAAACCATTTATTGAGCGTAAATTATTTACAGTTAATACTGGACATGCGGTTATAGCTTATTTAGGGCATTACTTAGGTTTCTCGTCAGTCAATGAAGCTATGGAAAATGAAGAGATCAATCAGATAGTTAAAGGAACATTACAAGAAACTGGAACTTTATTAGTAAAACTTTATAATTTTGATCACGATGAGCATCAACAGTATATTGAGAAAATTTTGCGCCGTTTTATTAATCCGTATATTTCGGATGATGTGTCGCGTGTAGGTCGTGGTCCCATTCGAAAACTTGGGCCAAATGATCGGTTAGTCCGCCCGGCAACCTTATATCTGGAACACATTCAAAAGGATCCGATTTATTTAGCGAAAGCCATTGCAGCAGCTCTTCTTTATACGAATGATCAAGATGAAGAAGCTGTTAAACTACAACAAAATATTAAAGAAATTGGTATAGAAAAGACTTTCCAAACGATTTCTGAATTAGAACCAAATCATCGTTTAATTTCACTTGTTTTGGAACAAATTGAAGAATTAATGAAACTAAAGCAATAAGGGGCGAGAATATATCGTCCCTTTTAACTTTTCATTTATACATTTCGTTTTCCTTTCCAACTATTAAATGCTAAAATGGAGATTGAGATTTGTGTACATCGATAGTAGAGAATTACATTTTTGTTGAGGTGTAAAATGAACCTATTAATCTATTTAGTTATTATAATTGGAATTATTTCTTTAATTGCAACCTTGTTGGTAGCCGGCAAAAGTGATAAAAACTACGATGAGTCGACAAAGAAGAACACAAAAAATTTAACCCTTATCTATGTTGTTTTTTTTATTGTTGTAATTATTGTTTTTGGCTTGTTCCTATTCATTTTTAACTAACATATGGATTTTCCTTTTATACAAGTGTAAAAACTATATATGATTGACTTATATTTTTTATAAAAATCCGTGATTTAAAGCGGATTTTTTTTATTGCCCTTTCAAGTATAAAAATCCCCCTTCTCATTTCTATCAAGATACTTCGTTTCTTTCTTCCCACAATTAGGAAAATATATTCAAGATGAAAAGAATAATATAGAAAAATTTGAAAATTGTCGATTTTCTATTGACATACATCACTGGAATGAGTAAATTGTAAAACATAATACTTTATCGCTTAAAAGCGTTTAAGCGGAAAAGTAAGCTCATAGAGTCTTGGTTTTATTTGAAAAATATAACTAAAACTCTTCAACTACGACAACAAACAAGAAAGACGTGAGCATTCAATGAAAGATACTTTACGTAGAGATTTAAGTCAATGGCACGGTTATGCATTAATGATTGGAGGAATGGTAGGTAGCGGTATTTTTGTTGTAACTGGAGAAGCTGGAGGACAAGCGGGTCCATCTGTTCCATTAGGGTATATTGTTTTACTTCCAATCTTATTAGCAACTGCTCTCCCATATTTAATTTTTTTAAGCTCACCGTTAGGGAATAGTCCTGGTGGAGCTTATGTCCATATTAGTCGTACGTTTCAAAACAAATTTATTGGCTTTATTTTTATGTGGTTTCAATATATCGCCTTGTTAGGAGTCATGGCGATTATGGCCATTTCATTTGGTGAATATTTAACATCGATCTTTGGATGGTCAAATCCTTCTTTATTTGCAACTTTATTATTGCTTATTTTTTATTTGTTAAATGTCATTGGAGTTAAGTGGTTTGGAAGAATACAGCTTTTAATGTCAATGCTCCTATTTATTGCAATTGTTATTCTAGTGGTTCCAGGACTTTTTCATATACAAATGGAATACTATACTCCTTTGTTTCCTTTCGGGGTGGAGGGTTTTTTAAGTATTTTACCGGCACTTTTCTTCTCATATTTTGGGTTTGAGCAATTGGCACAAGCCGGTGGGGAAATGAAAAATCCGCAAAAAGCGATGCCAAAAACAATGTTTATTGGCTCCTTTGTAACGATGATTATTTATTTTCTCATATCATTTGTCGCATTCGGGATATTGCCTTATGATCTTTTATCACAATCCAGAAGTGCTATGTCGGATGTAGCTTCTGTTTATTTACCTGCAGGTGGGGAGTGGATTGTTTCACTTGGAATCATTATGGCATTTGCGACAACATTAAATTCATTGGTTATGGTTGTTTCACGAATCATTTATTCGTTCTCGGAAGATGAAATTATTCCTAAACAATTGGCTAAAGTGAGTCAATCCTTTGGAACACCAGTGATTGCTATTACTATCAATACGATTATCGTACTAATACTAATATGGTCACAAACGATGGATTATTTATTGAATGTTTCCCTACAAGGAATGTTTTTAATGTACATTGGTCACTCGATTTCAATGATTGTTCTCCCATTCATTCGAAACGATTTATATCAACAAGCATTAATTCGTCCAAAAAAAGGTTTCATCATCCTTTGTGGAATCTTTACATTATCCGTGTTATTTTATTTTAGTTATCAACTGATTTTATCCGTTATTGATTTATTATTGATTTGGACAGTTGTTGGAGTTGTCATTTTTATCATTGGTAAATATCGAAAGGGCCAACAAACTCCATAACCTCCATATAAAAAAAGGATTTTTTATTGAAAAATGGAAAGATTTATCTTTTCGAAAAGTCTTCTTAATTAAAGAAAGATTACATTTTAGGCAAATAAAACCGGCTTAGGCCGGTTTTATTTTGTAAGTTTTTTCTATAACAGGCTCATTTGCGAGTGCTAATTCCAACAGATTGATAAGATATTTGGAAACTTTACTCTCCAATAGAATTTCCAATCTCGTAAAAGGGTTTTTCTATTCATAAGCGAATAAAGTAAAATAATTCATATATTGGGGATGATTAAATGAGATCGATACATAGGGGATGGATGATTTTAATTTTTATTTCATTAGGGGTCTTAGCATGTTTAGGGTTTGGAAGATTTTCTTTAGGTGCCATTATACCTTTTATGAAAATCGGTTTAGAGCTTGATTATAGTCAAACTGGACTCATAGCTTCATCTGTTTTTCTCGGTTATTTAATTAGTGCCGTTAGTGTTGGCCATTTTGTTTTACACTATCGAGCGAAAAAAGTCATTGTTTTTTCTATGGGGATAATAATCATAGGTATGGTTTTGAGTGGACTATCTACAGGATTTTGGAGTGCATTATTTGGATGTTTTTTAACAGGAATCGGGTCAGGAGGGGTATATGTACCATCATTAGGTTTGCTTGGTGAGTGGTTTTCTCGTGAGAAAAAGGGAATGGCTATGGGAGTTGCCATGTCTGGTTCAGGGATGGGAATTGTATTTAGTGGATTGGTGATCCCTAATCTTGTTGGAACAGAAAATGATGGTTGGAGATGGAGTTGGTATATTCTAGCTATACTTGTCTTGATTATTTTATGTATAAATGCCATTGGATTGAGAAACCATCCTTCTGAATGGTCATTATTGCCAGTAGGTGAAAAACAAAATAGAGTCAAAAAATCCATTGAGGAGAAGGAAATTGTCACAAGTAAAAAAGCAAGTGTAGAAGTTTATAAAAATAAACAAATTTGGTTGTATGGTTTGAATTATTTTGGTTGGGGATTTAGCTATATCATTTTTTCTACCTTTTTAGTTGATTACTTAATTTATGATGTTCACTTTTCTAAAACAATGGCAGGTTATTATTTTGCATTAGCTGGTATTGTTAGTATACCGAGCGGATTTATTTGGGGAAGTATTTCTGATAAGTTTGGAAGAATGATTACGTTAACGTTTGTATTTATGATTCAATTTGTATCGTTATTATCATTAAGTTTATTAAAAAATAGTATCCTTCTTATTTTAACGATTGTTATATACAGCTTAACATTGTGGGCGGTTCCAACCATTATGAATGCAAGTGTTAGCGATTTTGTGAAAGCACCATACGTACCTGTGGCTATGGGGTTTATTACGTTATTTTTTAGTATGGGGCAATTCATTTCACCAGCCATAGTTGGCCAATTATTAGATGTATATAAAAATTATTTTATTCCGTTTCTTGTATCATCGGTTGTTACGTTATTGTCTGGAATTGGATGTTATCAATTGCATCGGCAAAAACAGTCCAACCAACCAAAATATAAGGATGGAAATTATTCCACCCTTTAATAGATATAGAATGATAATAATAAAAATAATAATGGAAAATCAAGAATAACCATTCTCTCGATGGCTGTCCGAATTGAAAATATGGACAGTCATTTTTTGATTTTTTTATACAATAAAAACCCTTCTACGAGAATGCTTTGAATAAACTGATCAATTTTTAAAGCATATTGATAAAATTTTTCAGCTTCTATTAAAAATGATTGAAATTGTTCTTTTGTCATAGTATTTTTCGCTTTTTCAATTAACTCAGTTTCTGATTGGATTAATTGTTTTAAGTATTCTTCTGCGAAGGCTCGAATAAATAATAAACCAAGACCTAACATTTCATCAGGCAATTGATTGATCAACCGTTTGTTTTTTGGATGAATGAGGGAAATTAGCAACTTTTTTAAATGATTTTTAAAAGAATTGGATTTGCTCATATCATCAGCTCCGTTATTTTTACTAAAAGGATATGCAGTGTGTATTCAGATGAAATGGATAAAGGTTGAAAAGGAAAATTTACATAAAAATATGCCAATTTTTTTTGTAATAAGTTAAAAAAACAGGCATGTCCTAATCTTTTTCATAACGTATAGTGTCCGGACAAATAAAAAAGAAAGGGGGTGTATCCACATAAAAAAATTTGATAAATATGGTGAACTTCAACAAGTGATGGGACTAGCCCAAAATAATTTTGGAGCCAATCTTAGTGATAACGTATTAGGAACTGTTCTAATTATTTTAGCGTTATTAACAGAGCTAGGGGTTATTTCAATTATCTATGAAGAAGCTGATAAACTTGATGCTGCTATTGATTATGCATTTAATAATATTAGACCTATCGGTAAATTCAATGGTGGAAACAATGTTCTTGGAGAAATTGCAGAAGTTAATGAATCTGTCGCTGACGTATTAAAAGAACTATGTTGTTTAAAAGAAGCGGTTATTAAAGAAATCAAATTAGGAATTTTCCTAAGAAATCGAGTAAGTTTTCCAGCTTTAGATGAAAAATAATATAAAGTTAAAAAGATGACCGATTTTCGGTCATCTTTTTTTGTGTGTAGGATCTATGTCAATAGAAAGTTTGAATGCATGGATTTTGAAGATATAAAATATTCTGAAATATATATTGATTTTTTATATAGGAAAGTAAACAATAAAAGTATATATGGTAAAACGTGGTTTGAAAGGGTGGGTAGTTTGAGTGAATTAGAAAGCACTTCCTTTAATATTCATGATTTACAAGTAGCATGGTCACCAACAGATGAAATGATAAATAACGCTAACGTTACAGATTTTATGAATAAACATCATATTTCATCCTATGATGAGCTTTTAGAAAAATCTATTAAACAACCGGAATGGTTTTATCCAGCCATTTTAAAAGAAATGGATATTCAATGGATAAAAGAATACAATCAAGTGTTAAACCTTGCACAAGGAAAAGAAATGCCCCTATGGTTTGAAGGGGGACTCACCAATCTATATATAAATGCGGTCGAAAAACATGTCATAAATGGAAGGGGAGATTCGTTAGCTCTTATTTGGGAAGGAGAAGACGGTCAACATAAAAAAGTTACGTATCAACAATTAAAAGAAGAAACAGATGTGTTTGCCAATGGATTGCGACATTTAGGTGTTAAAAGGGGAGATCGTGTGGGAATATTTCTTCCTCCTTGTCCGGAACTTCAACCTGTTCTTTATGCATGTGCAAAAATTGGTGCTATCATTGTTCCGTGCTTTTCTGGATTTGGCGCCAATGCTATTAGTGAAAGATTATCCATTGCTGAGGCTAGATGGCTCATTACAGCTGATGGCTTTCGACGTCGAGGAAAAAATGTAGATATGTTATCCGTCGCAAGACAAGCAGCGCAGGAATCAAAATCGATTGAGAAAATCATCATTGTGAACCATTTAAATCAATCTATTTCACTTCATAAAAATGAAGTCTACTATCATGATTGTTTCATAGAACAGGAAGAATCACCGGTAGAACCGATGTTCTCTACTGATCCGTACATGATTATTTTTACATCTGGTACTACTGGGAAGCCTAAAGGAACGGTCCACACACATACAGGTTTTCCAATCAAAAATGCGATAGATATGTATTTTTGCTTTGATGTAAAGAAGGATGACCGAGTATTTTGGTTAACGGATATTGGTTGGATGATGGGGCCATGGTTATTGTTTGGAACATCGATTCTTGGTGCAACTGTTGTTTTGTATGAAGGACCCCCAGATTATCCGACTGAGAATCGACTGTGGGAATTAGTGGAAAAACATCAAATCACCATCTTTGGAGTAGCCCCTACGGTTATTCGCTCGTTAATGAAATTTGATCGCTTCCCTGTTAAAGAATTTGATCTTTCATCATTAAGAATATTAGGTTCAACTGGAGAAGCGTGGAATCCAAAACCGTGGGAATGGTATTTTCAGCGAGTTGGTGGAGGGAAGTGCCCAATTATTAACTATTCGGGAGGAACGGAAATTTCCGGAGGTATCTTAGGATGTATTCCTATTCATCCACAGAAGCCATGTTCATTTAATGGACCATTACCAGGAATGTCAGCAGTGGTCGTCGATGAATATGGAAAAGAACAAAAAGAGGCGATCGGTGATTTAGTCATAAAAGAACCATTTTTAGGAATGACTCAATCATTTTGGAAAGATCATGAACGTTATTTAGATTCATATTGGCGTAAGTGGGAAGGATTATGGCATCACGGTGATTTTGCACAAGTAGACAAAGATGGTTTCTGGTTTATTTTGGGGAGATCCGATGATACGATGAATGTTGCCGGTAAGAGAATAGGACCATCTGAGCTTGAATCCGCAGTCGTTTCACATCCGAAAGTAAAAGAATCCGCTGTTATTGGAGTCCCTGATGCAGTCAAAGGGGAAGTCCCAATTATGTTTGTCGTCCTTCATAATGACGATGAGAAAAACGACGAATTGGCTAGCGAATTACTACGAACCGTTGCAGAAAAAATGGGAAAATCATTATCTCCTAAAGCACTTTATTTTGTAAAAAATTTACCGAAAACTCAGAGCGGAAAAGTGGCAAGAAGATTAATTAAAGCGGCATATTTAGGAAAGCCTCTAGGTGATGTATCTACCCTTCAAAATCGTGAAAGTTTGGAAGAAATTAAAAACATTCACTTAGCATAAGCCTTTCAAGCGATTGAAAGGCTGATTTATTTATCACTTCTATTAAACAATATATGAATCTATTTAGCATTGTGGTAATATTTCAAAAGAGGTCATAATTGACAAAACTTTACAAACCAATTTAAAAAATGAAAGAGAGTGATTTATTTAAAATTTGTAAGTTGAAAATAACCAATGAATTTTTTTAGAAGGAAGGAGTTGCTTAGGGAAATTCCAACATAATGTAGGGTAAAATTGCACCAAACAAACACTTCAATAATTTTGCATTTTTACCACCACGAACATGGCGAAAACAATGTCGCACTTGCAACTACGCGGAAAAAACTTGTAACTACAAGAAAATTACTTGCAACCGACCTTTAAAATAAGTACATCTTCATTAAATGATTCAGTTTTAATAAGTAAGGAGTGTTAACAATGGCTTGTCCAAATTGTGGAAGTATTCATGAAACAGGTACATATTGTACAAAATGTGGTGCCAAATTAGAAAAAACAAAAAATGTTAATGACCAATCATCTACAAATATAGATGATCGTTTACAAGAGGGGAAATCATATAATAATAATTCTGATATTATCGAGAAAGGAATAGTTGTCACCAAACAATATTTTAGTCATTTTATAAAAATGTTAAAAAAACCGATGGATTATGGAAAAGATATTTCTTCCGAATCTTTCATAAATGGAATGATTACAATCTTCCTATTTTCATTCATTTTTAGTTTGACCATATATATTGGAATTAATAATTTTTTTGATAATGTTTCCGGGTCATTGTTTGAAGAAGATTTTGTTGATAATCTTTATTCAACTGTAGCATTTTACAAAGAAAATCCTTCCGGGGAAATCTTTGTAAAAGCTTTAATATATCTTTTACTTATTTTAGCTGTAATAGTTTTTACTATTTTCGGTATTTTAAAGATTAATAAAGAAAATGTAAGTTTTAAGCATGTTATTGCGAGATTTGGTGCTTTTTTAATCATTCCTACTGTTTTCATACTTATTTCTTTTCTCTTAACTTTATTAAATATCGGAAATAATCTAATGAATATTTTCTCTGTTTTAACTTTTATAAGCTTGTTTTTATCTATCGGATTCACGGTTTATAGTTATCGGAGAAAAGAACATTCATTAGATCCGTTTTACGGAACTATGATTGTCATAACTGTAATGATTGTGCTAACAATGATTGTTGGCGAAAATATTGGAGCAACTACATATTTACCTTTTGGATATTAAATGACTATGTTTAACATCACAGGATTAAAGTATGTTTAAACTCATAACCATGTAACAGGGTTTCCCCAAAAGTTAGTGTGAATAAAAAACTTTTGGGGTGAATTTTCTTTACGGTAAAACAAATCCCTGTTTTAAATAAAGTGTTGTAAATAAATATATAAGAAGGCTTCTTCAGAAAAAATATGAAATAAGTGAAAAAATATTTTTTGAAAATGAGTTAGAATTCATATATGTTGGAGGTGGAAACAATGATTGTAAATTGGCTAAAGGAATCAAAACACACGGTCATTTTAACTGGAGCGGGAATGTCAACGGAAAGCGGATTGCCGGATTTTCGCTCTTCTAAAGGATTGTGGAAGCAAAAAAGTCCTGAAAAATTGGCGAGTGTCGATGCATTAAACCATAACGTACAACAATTTATAGAATTTTATAAAGAAAGAGTAATAAAAGTAAATGAATATGGACCGCATCAAGGGCATGAAATTTTAGCGAAATGGGAGAAAAAAGGGATTATAAAAAGTATTATTACTCAAAATGTTGACGGATTTCATCAAATGGCAGGAAGCAAAAATGTTATTGAACTTCATGGAACGCTACAACAAATGCATTGCCAAAAATGTAAAAGGAAATATTCTAACGAAGTGTATGTAAAAGAGGAATATATTTGTGAATGTGGAGGTACAATTAGACCTTCAGTAGTCCTTTTCGGTGAAATGCTCCCTGAAAATGCGATATATGAAGCAACTATGCAAAGTGAAATGGCCGATTTATTTATTGTTTTAGGTTCTTCTTTACAAGTTTCACCAGCCAATCAATTTCCATTACTTGCAAAAAGAAATGGCGCCAAATTTGTGATCGTCAATTTAGAACCGACAGAATTTGACCATTATGCCGATGAAGTCATCCATGATGTGAAAATTGGGGAGTGGCTTCAACAATTGGATCGTAAAATAATTTAACCCTAAGCAAAGGAGAGCTTAGGGTTATATAAACATGCCAGCAATGGCTGCGCTTAAAAGAGAAGCCAAAGCACCAGCAATAACAGCTTTTAATCCGTTTTTTGCAATTTCTGGTCTTCGATTTGGTGCTAATCCACCAAGACCTCCTAATAAAATCCCTAAAGAAGAGATATTGGCAAATCCGCATAAGGCAAAGCTAATAATGGCTACCGTTTTTTCACTTAAATTCGGAATTTCTGGTGCAAAGGAAGAATAAGCCACAAACTCATTTAAAATTAATTTTTGACCGATAAAATTTCCTGCTTGTACCGCTTCATCCCATGGTACCCCAATGGCAAAAGCTAACGGAGAAAATAGATATCCTAAAATGACTTCAAGTGTTAAATCTTCAATACCAAAGAATGAACCAATCCAGCCTAATAAACCATTGATAAGGGCAATCAACGCAATAAATGCTAATAACATCGCTCCAATATTTAAAGCTAGCTGTAAACCAACACTTGCCCCACGAGCTGCTGCATCAATGACGTTTGTCGATTCAACATCATCTTCCATTGTAATCTCGTCTATTTCTTCTTTCTTATCTGTTTCGGGAAAGAAGAGCTTTGCCATTACTAAACCAGCCGGAGCAGCCATAAAACTCGCAGCTAATAAATATTCTAGCGGTACTCCTAGAAGTGAATAACCAACTAGTACACTTCCAGCAACTGACGCCAAACCACCGGTCATAATAGCAAATAATTCAGAGCTGCTCATGGTGGCTAGATATGGCCTAACCACTAATGGTGCCTCTGTTTGTCCAACAAAAATATTTGCAGCAGCTGACATCGATTCTGCTTTTCGAGTACCAAGTAGCTTCGATAGTCCTCCACCAATAATTTTAATGATTACTTGCATAATTCTTAAATAATACAGGACTGAAATTAAGGCAGAAAAAAAGATAACGATTGGTAACACCTGAAAGGCAAATATGTAGGTAATCCCAGATTGTTCTGTATAAAGCCCACCGAATAAAAAGTCAATTCCTTCATTAGCATAGCTAATAATATCATTCACCCGCATCGTTAGCCAATTTAAAGCTTCCCGTCCGGTTTCCCATTTTAACACGATAAAAGCAAAGAGTATTTGTATCGCTAATCCTCCCAAAATCGTGCGAGGTCTAATATGTTTTTTTCCGTTTGAAAATAAATAACCAATGAATAATACGATGAATATTCCAAAAAGTCCCCATAATAAGTTCATCTTGATGCACTCCTTTAACAATCTAGTAAATGATTATATACTACTGATTATAAGAATTCTACATTATATTTTCCAAACAATGAACATTTCATGAGGTGATACATATGAAAATTAGAAAAACTACGGTAGAAGGGAATCAGGCAAACGTCTATATTTATGAAAATAAAAAAGAGGAGTACACAGTGGTGGCAGTTCCATCCATCCATTGGTCCATTTTAATTCCTTACGTTGAGGGAAGAGAAGAAATAATGAAGAAAATTAAGGAAACTATTTCCATAAAAGACGTTGAAGTACTCGATGATTTGGCTGAAAAAATTTATTTTTGGGTTAGAGAAATGTAAAAAAAACTTAGACGGAATAAATAACACCAACATTAAATTTAGGTTATAATAGACCTGAATTTTATTTAAGTTGGTGATTATTTATGCGTACCAAAAATAGATTAAATCCAATCGAATCAAAATACTTTAGACC
>NZ_JBYLHW010000043.1:0-22495 GCF_057747715.1 Bacillus sp. JST-5
CGATTTTTTTGTACCATTAAATAACAAAAGGGCTAGACCGAAGGTCAATTAAAAATTGACTTTTCGGACAGCCCCTTCTTTTTTTTGCTCTATACGAAATAATACCTTTAAGAACAATCCGTAAAGAAGCACACATTGTATAATTTCTCTTATACTCTGAATTGGCAAGAATCAAGAAAAGTGAAGAAATTAAAAATTTCTGCTTTAGATACAGTAATCATCAAAAAAGTAGATGAGTTTAAGGATGTCTGGCACATTTATTGTAGATCTTATTTCCTCATTTAGAAAACATTTAATGTTTATGATACTTAATACTAAAATTCAAGCATTTAAAATGTTTTTATTTTGATAAGAATAGTTTCAAATTATAGGTAGGCATGTCAAAACATCAATTGAGGATTACACAAGAGTGTATTAATGAATTGGCTTGGTTGTGTCACTGGATAACCTGATAGAATGGTTAGTTGTAGGGGAAATTACAACATACAAGGATGAACTTGCAGCATTAATGGATAAGATTTGCAACAAAACCACCGATGAAGATCCTATATATAATTGTTTTCGGTGATACATAAATACACCAATTTGATAGCCGAGGCGAAGTTAGAACAACAATATTTATTTCTAGTAAATATAATAAAAAAACGAGGACATGCCTCGTTTAAAAAATATAACCGAATATATACCCAATAGACATTAAAAAACCGAAAATAGTATTTGTTTGAGCTGTTGCTTTCATTGCTGGCATCATCTGAATAGGTTCTGTTTTTCCAATAAAGCCTTTCACTGCTTTTATTGGAATTGGTACACTAATAAAAACAACTAATAACCAAATGGAAGCATAATCTAATAAAATCATTAAAATAATCCAAGCGTATGAAAAAATAAACATTCCAGCTAAAATTCTAATCGCATTTTTTCTACCTACAAGGATTGCTAATGTTTTTCGGCCGTTTTCTTTATCTCCATCTAAATCTCTAATATTATTGGAAAGGAGAATAGCTCCGATTAGTATAGAGATTGGTACGGATATAACTATACTGGCGGTTGTGATTTCTCCTGTTTGAATAAAATAAGATATTAAAATAATTACGCAACCCATAAAGAAACCTGAAGTAAGTTCACCAAATGGTGTATAAGCAATTGGAATAGGTCCACCGGTATATAAATATGCCGCTGCCATCGATACCAGCCCAACCACTGCTATCCACCAGCTGCTATTTATACAAATATAAATTCCCAATAACAACGCAAGACCAAATAATATAAATCCTAGATTTAATACAGTTTTTGGCTTAACTCCGTGTCGAACAATCGCTCCTCCAATACCAACGGAACCTTCATGGTCTAATCCTCTTTTATAGTCATAATATTCATTAAACATATTAGTTGCTGCTTGGATGAGTAAACTCGCTATTAACATTGCAATAAATAATATCCAGTCAATAGGAGTATGATATAAAGCGATAACCGTTCCTAATATTACCGGTACAAAGGAAGCCGTTAATGTATGTGGACGTGTTAGCTGCCACCAAACTCGCCAGCCTTTTTGTTGTTTAAGAGCGCCAGGAGTGTTTCGTTGAAGCTCCGTTTGCATGATTCTCTCTCCTCTATTATTAATATGTCTATCATTTAAAGTTTAGAGAAATGCTATACTTGTGTCAATGGATAAACCTACTACACACAGTTCAATTTCCATGTGATATTGATGAAACATGATATAATAATGATGGAAGTAGATATGGGAAAGGTTCTTGAGGTGAAACAATGTACAGCAATAGAGAATTAAAAATAGATGAAGCATATGATGAGGCTATTAGAACTAATAAGAAGATTCTAGTAAGTTTTGTACATAAAGTTAATAACATTGCTCCTCTTTCATTTTTTTCTTATGGTGAAAAGGAATATAAAGGAAAACGTTATTTTTGGAAACATGCGATCGAAAAAGAATGGATTGTAGGTTTAGGAACTGTATACACCATTCAAAAAGAAGAAGACATCGATCGGTTTCAAGAGGCGAAAAATGAATGGAAATCAATATTAAAGAATTCATATATATTTAATTCCTTTCAAAGAATTAATGGTGTTGGCCCTGTTTTGTTAGGGGGATTTTCATTTTTACCAATGAAAAGACAAAATAATGAATGGGAAAACTTTCATGATATACATTTTTATTTGCCAGAATTAATGTTAACAGTTACTGAAGACGATTCGTATTTAACGGAAAATTATCTCCTAGACCCTAATTTACAAAAGCCTAAGTTGCAAGATGTATCTCAAATCATTAATAAAATTGAAACTATTAATCCTCAAAAGAATACGGAATTGACAGTTGTTTCAACAAATGAAAAGTATCCAAACGATTGGATAAGGAATGTAAATAAAGCTATTGATATGTTAAAGAAAAAAGAGCTCAATAAAATTGTTCTAGCTAGAGAAGTTGAAATAGAATTCAATGATGAATTATCACATGAATGTATTATTCAGCGGTTAATGAATGACCAACAAAGCAGTTATATTTTTGCTATTGAGAGTGGTGAGGATTGTTATTTAGGAGCTTCTCCTGAACGATTGATTAGGAAAGTTGATCAGACCATTTCCTCAGTTTGTCTTGCTGGATCAACACCTAGAGGTAAGACGGAAGATGAAGACAAATTGCTTGGAGAAGATTTATTAAAAGATCAAAAAAATTTAGATGAACATCAATTTGTAGTGGATATGATATATGATTCTTTGAAAAAGGTTACAAAAGAAGTGACAGTTCCTGACCGTCCGGTATTGATTAAAATGAGGGATATACAACATTTATATACTCCTGTAAAAGGGAAGATTGAAAAAGACACGACTATATTTGATATCATAAAACAATTACATCCTACTCCAGCTTTAGGAGGTACACCAAAAGAAAAAGCATTGGAACTCATACCTCAACTTGAGTTTTTTGAACGTGGTTTCTATGCAGCTCCGCTTGGATGGGTTGATTATAAAGGGGACGGAGAATTTATTGTAGCCATTAGATCCGGTTTAATAAAGGCGAAAAAAGCGCTGCTATTCGCAGGATGCGGTATTGTTGAAAATTCAAATGCTGAACATGAATTTGAGGAAACCGTTGTGAAACTTAGACCAATGCTCCGTGCGCTAGGAGGAATCATTGCATGAAAATGACGGATGGACAAACGAAATATTTAGCATCATTTATTGACGAACTTTCTCATTCAGGGGTAGAAAATGCAGTTATTTGCCCTGGGTCTCGCTCGACTCCTCTTGCATATTTATTAGCGGAGCATCCGAAAATTAAAGTCTATATGCAAATTGATGAAAGATCGGCTTCTTTCTTTGCATTAGGAATGGCTAAATCAACGAAAAAGCCGGTAGTTCTATTATGTACATCAGGAACTGCGGCAGCTAATTTTTATCCTGCTATTATTGAAGCTTATTATTCAAGAGTACCATTAATTGTATTAACTGCCGACCGTCCACATGAATTAAGAGATGTTGGTGCTCCTCAAGCCATTGATCAAATTCATTTATATGGAAAACATGTAAAATGGTTTAATGAAATGGCAGTACCGGAAGAATCCAAAGAGATGTATCGCTATGCAAAAAATGTTAGTTCCCGTGCAGTCCAAATTTCTTTACAACCACCGGAAGGTCCGGTACATATTAATTTTCCATTACGTGAACCGTTAGTACCAAATCTATTAATAGAAAATTTATTTGAAACTCAACATAAATTAATATCTGTTCATAATGATGGGGTATTAACATTACATACAAATGATTGGGAAATGTTAGCTAGTCGTTTACCTGAGAAAGGGTTAATCATATGTGGAGTTATTGATAATAAAAAATTTAAAGAAGCTGTCATACAGTTAAGCCATCATCTTGCTTACCCGATAATAGCAGATCCATTATCACAAATGAGAAGCAATATACCAGATGGTCACTTGATCATTGATTGTTATGATGCTTTTTTAAGAAATCGTGATGTGGTAAACCATTTTCAACCGGAAATAATCATTCGTTTTGGTGGAATGCCTGTATCTAAAGCATTGTTAAAATATTTATCTCATTACGAAGATATCCCTCAAATTGTCGTGGATAATAGCCTTGGAATGAGAAGAGACCCAACTGGAACAGCAACGAACGTTATATACAGCGATGAAACCATTTTTTGCCAAGAAATCGTTAAACATTCACTAGCGAAAGATATTAGTCCATGGGCTAACCAATGGATGAATGTAAATGCGAAAGTTAAAAATCTTTTATCTAAAGTTGAGAATGAAATAGAAATGAATGAAGGAAAAGTTGTTTACGAACTGCAAAAAAAATTGCCAAATGACGCTTGTTTATTTGTAGCAAATAGCATGCCTATTCGTGATGTGGACACGTTTTTTCACAATACTTCAAAAAATATTCGTATCATGGCAAACCGTGGAGCTAACGGTATCGATGGTGTAGTATCCAGTGCATTAGGGGCAAGTATCAATCATCAAAAAACTGTATTACTAATTGGTGATTTAAGCTTTTATCATGACTTAAATGGGTTGTTAGCTGCAAAAATGCACAATTTGAACATAACTATAATTGTTGTTAATAACAACGGAGGTGGAATATTCTCATTTTTACCTCAAAGGGATGAGGAACAACATTTTGAATTGCTTTTTGGCACACCAACTAATTTAACTTTTGAACACGCTTCTAAATTATATAACGGTGAATATCGAAAAGTGAAAAATTGGGAACAATTCCATCAGTTTATTACTGAGTCCATTGCTTTTGAAGGTCTTTTTATCATAGAAGTTTTTACTAATAGAGAACAGAATAAAACATCACACCAAGAACTTTGGAATTCAGTGAATGACGAAATCAGCAAGTATTTGAAGGATGTTTAAAATGAAGATCCGAATCAATGATGTATTGTATTCTTATAACATATGCGGAGAAGGTGAGCCCCTACTCCTCTTACATGGATTTACAGGTAGTAAAAATACTTGGAATGAATGTATAGAATGCTGGTCGCAATCATTTCAAGTAATTACTATAGATTTATTAGGACATGGAGAAACGGAAAGCCCAAAAGATCCTAAACGTTACCAAATGGAACAAGCATGTTTAGATTTGAAAACTTTATTAGATCAGTTAGAAATAAAATCCGTGAACCTACTCGGCTATTCCATGGGTGGAAGACTTGCTTTATCCTTTGCTTGTTTATATCCACAATATGTAAACCTTTTATTATTAGAAAGTACTTCTCCTGGTTTAAAAACCGAGAGTGAGAGAGTTGAGAGAATCAAAAATGATCAAAAGCTTGCCGATATGATTCAAAAAAAAGGACTATTGACTTTTATTAATTATTGGGAACGTATTCCTTTATTTGAATCACAAAATAAGTTACCTGAACATATTAGACAAAAAGTTCGACTTGAACGAGAAAATCAAAATCCTTTAGGTCTAATCAATAGCTTATTAGGAATGGGAACAGGCATGCAACCATCATGGTGGGACAACCTTTCTAACTTGAAATTACCCGTTCTCATTTTAGTTGGAGAATTAGATGAAAAATTCTATAAAATAGGCTTGGAGATGGAGAAGTTACTCCCAAACGCGTCCCTTGTGAAATTTAATGGCGCTGGTCATGCAATTCATCTGGAACAAGCCGAAAAGTTTGGTACAATAGTAAAGGAGTTTATTAAAGGAGGAAAATTAAATGGCTAGAGAGTGGATTTCAGAGCGTACATATGAAGATATTTTATATGAAACGTATAATGGAATAGCTAAGATTACTATTAACCGTCCCGAAGTTAGAAATGCATTTCGACCAAAAACTGTTATGGAATTAATTGATGCTTTCTCTTATGCAAGAGATGATTCAAAAATTGGTGTTATTATTTTAACAGGTGCAGGTACGGAAGCATTTTGCTCAGGTGGTGATCAAAAAGTACGTGGCCATGGCGGATATGTAGGAGAAGATGAAATTCCGCGATTAAATGTATTGGATTTGCAACGTTTAATCCGAGTGATTCCAAAGCCTGTCATTGCGATGGTTGCTGGTTACGCAATTGGTGGGGGACATGTTCTTCATGTTGTTTGTGACTTGACGATTGCAGCTGAAAATGCTCGATTTGGACAAACGGGTCCTAAAGTAGGAAGTTTTGATGGAGGATACGGAGCTGGCTATTTAGCTCGAATTATAGGTCATAAAAGAGCAAGAGAAATATGGTACTTATGTCGCCAATATAATGCTCAAGAAGCCTACGAAATGGGACTTGTGAATAAAGTAGTACCACTTGAGCAATTAGAGGATGAAACCGTTCAATGGTGTGAAGAAATATTGGAAAAAAGTCCAATGGCTATTCGTTTCTTAAAAGCAGCTTTTAATGCGGATTCTGATGGTTTAGCAGGTATCCAACAACTAGCTGGTGATGCGACATTACTTTATTACACAACGGACGAAGCTAAAGAAGGTAGAGATGCTTTCAAAGAAAAACGTAAACCGAATTTTGGTCAATTCCCTAGATTCCCTTAATTACATGCAGCTTGATGGAAATATTCCATCAAGCTGTTTAATTAGAAAAAGGTGATATAAAAATGATTGAACACCAAACGTTAGAAAATTGGTTAAAAAAAAGAGCATATTTAACACCGAACCGTGTGGCAATTAAATTTCAAAATGAATCAATCACTTTCCATCAATTAGAAGAAAAGGCAAAACTAGTAGCAAAGCAATTAGCATATTGTGGAATTCAGAAAGGTAATTTTGTAGCTTTATTAATGAAGAATCATCCCGATACGGTTTATATGATTCATGCATTACAAAAAATTGGGTGTCCTACCGTTCTATTGAATCATCGACTTACACCGGGAGAATTATCATGGCAAATAAAAGACGCGAATTGCAAATATGTAATTACAGATAAACAATTTATAGAGTGGCTAGAAAGTGATGATCGTTTAATCATTTATACAAAAGATGAGGTATTTGATTCACCTTCTAAAGAAATACCACTCCAAGATTATTTCCAATTAACAGATCCTTGTTCCATTATGTATACATCCGGAACGACCGGTTATCCGAAAGGAGTCGTACAAACATATGGCAATCATTGGTGGAGTGCTATTGGCTCAGTATTAAATTTAGGTTTACATGAAAAAGATGCATGGATTGCAGCAGTCCCTATTTTTCATATTAGCGGATATTCCATCTTAATGAGAAGTGTTATTTATGGAATTCCTGTTCTATTATTTGAAAGATTTGATGAAAAACAAATTAATCAGGAATTAATAAATGGTAGAGCCACGATTATTTCAGTTGTTAGTACGATGTTATCTCGCTTATTAGAAACCTTAGGAACAGAAAAATATCATCCGAATTTTCGATGCATGTTACTAGGAGGAGGTCCTGCATCCCTAACTTTACTTGAAAAATGTAAAAATAAAGGCATACCAGTTTTTCAAACATATGGTATGACTGAGACTTCATCACAAATTGTTACACTCTCTCCTGAAGATAGTTTATTGAAATTAGGTTCAGCAGGAAAACCTCTATATCCATCTTCTATAAAAATTGTGAAAGATGGAAAAGATGTAGGACCAAACGTAGAAGGCGAAATTGTTGTGAAAGGACCAAATGTAACCCCTGGCTATTTGAATCGAAAAGAAGCAAATGAAGAGAGCTTTAAAGATGGATGGTTTTATACCGGAGATATTGGTTACTTAGATGATGAAGGATACTTATATGTACTAGATCGTCGTTCTGATTTGATTATTTCAGGAGGTGAAAATATTTATCCTGCTGAAATAGAAAATGTAATTTTATCTCATCCCTCTGTAAAGGATGCGGGAGTTGTTGGAATTGAAGACTTAAAATGGGGTCAAGTGCCTTGTGCCTGTATTGTATTAAAAGAATCATTGGATTTAAATGAGCTAAAAGTTTATTGTGAAAAAAGATTGGCAAAGTATAAAGTCCCTAAAAAGTTTAAAATGGTCGAAGAACTTCCTAGAAATGCTTCTAATAAATTGTTACGACGAGAATTGAAAAAGTGGTTTCAATAAAATCCGGCTTACGTTTGTAGCCGGATTTACATTTCTTCTTCCAATAAACCAAGTTGATATCCTCTGTAAGAAATAAGATGGTCAATTTCTTTAGGAAGGTTGTCCAAACTTCCAAATTCATACACCCATAAGTTTGTAAAGGAATCGACACAAATGGGAAATGTATAGGCATCTGCTTTTTTCAATTCTTTTTTGAATGCTTCAATAAGCTGTTCTTCTAACACTATGACCACCCAACCCTTAAAGAGAAATTAATTTATGTAAAGAAGACAGAATGAATCTGTCTTCGGAAAGTTTATTTAGGTTTAAATGTCTTACAGTCAGTTTGTTTATGATGCTCTGCTACATCACCTACATGACTTACCACGTAAATTTGATCAGCAGAACAACGATTTCCTTCTTCCCAAAATTGACAGTTTCTTACTTCACATAATACGTCTTTAGCCAATGTATCTTCCTCCTTCATGAGTGATACATCTTTAGTTTGTGTGAGGATGTAATTTTCATGTACAAAAATAATCTGTAGAAAATGTAAAAAAAAGAAGTTTAATGTTACCATTAAACTTCGACCTTTTATTTCAATGCTTTAGTTAAAGATTCAATATTTTTTTCCATAAGCGTAAAATAATTTTCGCTATTTTTTATATCATTTTCGGTCAGCACCGAAAGGTTATGAAGGGGAAGAACATTTGCCTTGATTTCATTTTTGACAACATCAATAATGCGACTTTGAATATTTTGCTCTTGTAATATATATTGAATATCATTCAATTTTGCTAATTCAATAATGTTCTGCAATTGTCTTTGAGATGGCTCACTTGCACTTGAAAGTCCATTAATGGGAATGATTTCTAGATTGTAACGATGTTCCCAATAACCGTAAGCATTATGAGAAACAATAATCGGTTTTTGATTTTTCATTTCAGTTAATTGTATAAATTTTTGATCGATTTCTTCCAAGTTTGATTTCAACTTAAAAAATTGTTGATTGAAATATTCCTCTTGATCTGGAAGTAATTTAGAGAGCGAATTTTTTATTTGTTCGGCTATTTGGATGGAAAAAATTGGATCTATCCAAATATGTGGATCATAATCTCCGTGATGATGTGCGTGTTCCCCTTTATGTTCATCATCGTGATTACTCATTTCCGGTAGTTCAAGTTTTTTTCCCACTTCTAAAATTTGTGTATTTGAATTTTTTAAAATTGGTAATGCTTTATCAACAAATCCTTCAAGTCCTAAACCAATATATATAAATAAATCACTATCTGATAATTCCATCATATCTTTTTGAGAAGGTTCAAATGTATGTTCATCAGCTCCCGGTGGATAAATAGAACTAACGGATACATACTTACCTCCAATGTATTCGGTAAAATATTGAAGAGGATACACAGTTGTAAAAATTGATCGTTTATTTGATTGCTTTTCTTTTGGTTCTTGAGATGTGCAACCGACTAAAAATAAAATAAAAGATACTATCATTAACATACATTTTTTCATGAATACATTTCCCCTTAAATAGGATTTATTCCGATTTTTAAATAATTATTATGTAGATCAAGAAAATAATTTTCTGTACATAAATCGTATTTATTCCGATTTAGACTTAAAAAAAAGCTGCATTAAAAATAATATATGATAAGAGAATGAAATTCAAGCAAAAATTTTATTTCTTAACTTTCTTTTCTGGGACAGGATCAAATCCACCTTTATGAAAGGGGTGACATTTGGAAATTCTTTTAATTGTCAACCATCCGCCTTTCAGAGCACCAAATTTTTGAATTGCTTCTAGCCCGTATTGTGAGCAGGTTGGATAAAATCTGCAAGACGGTGGTTTCAACGGGGAAATATATTTTTGATAAAATCGTATGACTTTCAATAGAATATATTTCATTTTCCATTTTCCTCATTCGAAGGTTCAGTTGGATTTTCTTCATTTTCCGTTAACTCTTCAGGAATTGGATCGACCGTATGTTTATAACTATATCCTTTTGAGATGGTAAGTATACTTAATAATAAAACGATAATGACTATAACGATTGATATAATTAAAATGGTGTACATATTAATCTCCTCCAAAATCATATTTTAACATAATTAATAACCTAAAAAAATGAAAATGTATGATGATTTTTATCATAGGGAAAATTAACGGATAGGAGGATGATATAATGACCAATCAATTAACGGCACAAATGAACACCATTCTTGCAAATTGGATCGTACTATATATGAAATTTCATCATTATCATTGGTTTATTAAAGGTAAGCACTTTTTTGTTCTTCATGATATATTTGAAAAACTGTACAATGAAGCGGCTATCAATATTGACGAATTGGCAGAACGATTATTAGCTCTAGACAAAAAGCCGATTTCAACTTTAAAAGCTGCTTTAGATCATTCGACGATAAAAGAACAAAATATAGAACAAACAGAACAAGAAATGGTCAATGAAACGATCCAAGATATAAAAAAGATGGTTACAGAATTGAAAAAAGGGATTGAATTAGCTGAGGAAAATAATGATGATGTTACAGCTGATCTTTTCATTTCCATGACCCATAATTTAGAAAAACATTTATGGATGTTTAAGTCGTTTTTAGAAGTGTAAAGTCCCGCAAAAGCAATTGCGGGACATTTTATGTAAATTAATGGACGATATGATCAGCAGATGTATCAAAGTCTAAATGACCATTATTAATCATTTTTTCTTTCAACTTTTCAGATATATATTTCCCCATTAGTTGGTATAAATCATCATAACTCAATTCGGCAAAAAGCAAAAGTATATCTTCTCGTGACATTTCTTGCATAACAGTTGCGGTAATAATATCAATATCTTCTTCATCTGCAATTAGCTTATCTTTGTATAATTCATATAATTTATCGATAAAACGCATCATATACCCCCTTTTTACTTATCTATTGTATTGGACGAAAACATTAATTCCGATGTTACTTATGAATTTCTTTCCATATTCCGTAATATTTACATTCAACTTATAAATTATTAGTAAATACATGATTTTATACTTTTTGCAAAAGACTAAAGGTAATAACGAGTTTGAAATGATTACCTAAAGGGGGGTATCCTTTGCCAGATAAAAAGACATATTATATATCTGTTGCACGAGGGGAAATTTCACAAAGTAGTACAGATTCTCCATGGGACTTTAAAATTGAAGCTAATGATGAAGAAATAACATTATTAAGGGAATATTTTGATCAACTTTACACCGCGGATCATTTAAGTTTTTATCGTGCACATGTACCATATGTGCAATATCATTTTGATCGAGAAAATGATGCTTATGATATGACATTAAAAAAAGTTTATGGAATGATTTATGAACTTGGTGACGAGGAAGCGAGAAATCATATTGAAAATATGGGTATTTTAGACAATAATAATAAAGACCATTTATAAAGATCACCTATTTTCATTTACACAGTTTTGAAGGTAATTTGTGTCTAATAGGAAAGCTTTTTAACCGATTAATGGATTAAAAAGCTTTCTTCTTTATTTATTGTTGGAAGTTATAAAAATTTACTATCATAGGAACAACAATTATTATTTACATATAAAGCACAACATTCATGAGGATGAAGTTAGATATGAACTTAGTTTGGAGGAAGCGTATGATACATTTTCTTGATCAAAATGGTAATAAAGTCTCCTTTTCATTTGAAAAACATCCTTTTCAACAATCTCCGAAACACGTATTTGTTATTTGCAGATATAATCAAGCTTGGTTATTAACCAACCATTCTGAGAGAGGATATGAATTTCCAGGTGGGAAAGTAGAAGATGGAGAAACGATTGAAGAATCGGCCATTCGAGAAGTTTATGAAGAAACTGGGGGAATTGTAGAAAATTTGCATTATATTGGTCAATATAAAGTAGATGACGGAAAATCATCTTTTGTAAAAGCTGTTTTTTATGCAGAAATTAAAGAAATAGTCCCAAAAGATAATTATTTAGAAACATATGGTCCTGTTTTGACTGATTCCACTCTTTCTAAAAATGATTTAGACCATACATATAGTTTTATTATGAAAGATGAAATGTTACAGCTTTGTTTATCCTATATTAGGAATCAAATATGGAAATAAAACAGGCTGGAAAAAACTGGTTTCAAGTAAGGAAAAGGAGAAATTGAGAGGTTATTTCTCAATGCTGAGGTTAAAGGAAAAATGATTTGTAATTCTGGAATATGAACTTGCAAGTCGACAAAAAAATGCAACTAGGTTGATTTTATTTGCAAGTGGATGGTTCGAGGGTGAATTGGTTATTCCAGTCATCGAAAAATCTTGCAACTCATATTGATAAATTTGCAACTTGATCGTTTGAGGTTGATTTTTTCTCAAAAAGGAAGGAATTGCAGGTGCCATCCTTACCGATGGGATGAAAATTTGCAACTCTGATTATCGAATTTGTAAGTTTACAAAGCGTTTTTGTAACTTTGAAAGAAGTATTTGCAACTAGCAAACATCGTATTTGCAAGTGAAAGAAAAAAACTTGTAACTATCGAAAAATTATTTGTAACTCTGGAATATGAACTTGCAAGTCGACAAAAACACTTGCAACTAGGTTGATTTTATTTGCAAGTTGAATGTTCAAGAGTGAATTTGTTAATTTTTAATAAAATGCAAAGCCAGTGAAATTTCACTAGCTTTATCTATTGTGAGGAGGATTTTGTCTCAGCCTCTTTGGACCCAACATACTAAACGGATTCAGATAAGGGTGTGAAGTTAGCCAGTTTTTGATACGGATTCAATAATCCCAAAGGCTAGTCGACTTTTCTTCACTTCTACTATAAAGAAATAGTAGCACAAACCTTGGCCTTGGTTTGTACTACTAATCTTAGTATGTTTTTAATGTTTAATTAATTTCTTTTCTATAAATTCTACAATTTGATACATTATAGTTGCGAAAATGGCAATTAGTAGTAAGGATAAAAGAACCAATGTAAAATTAAATACTTGGAAACCATAAATAATCATGTATCCTAATCCTTTTGAGGAAACTAAAAACTCACCTACAATAACTCCCACCCACGATAGTCCAACATTCACTTTTAATGTAGAAATAATTGTTGGGAATGAGGCTGGTAAAACGGCTTCCTTAAACGATTGCAATCGTGTTGCTCCAAATGTTTGCAATACCTTTAAATAATTTTGGTCTACCTCTTTAAAAGATGTATAGACGACAATAGTAGTAATAATAACTGAGATTATCGTTCCCATCGCAATGATTGAAGTAAATCCTGGTCCTAATGCAACAATTAAAATAGGACCTAGTGCCACTTTCGGCATTGCATTTAACACGACTAAATAAGGATCTATGACTTTTGAAAAGAATGGAAACCACCATAATAACGCAGCGATTATCGTTCCAAGGATCGTTCCTAAAATAAATCCCAATACTGTCTCGAATATGGTGACATATAGATGGGAGAATAATGTTCCATCCTGAATATTTTCAATAAATAGGTTCCAGACTTTAAATGGGGAACTAAAGATCAATGGATCAATCCAGCCAAATCTGCTTGAAATTTCCCATAAGACAAAAAATGATATAAAAATAATGAATTGGTAAAATCTTATCCAACGCTTTTCTCTTTTTATTTTTTGTAAAAATTGTTTATGAAGGAGCTGAATGTTCATATCTTGCTTCAAGTTTCTCCATCTCCTTCCATATTCCTTGAAATAGTTCATTAAATGATTCCGTATTTCTTGCATGGAAAGGTAATTGCTTTTTTATTTCGTCAGGGACAATAAAAGTTTTGTAAACAGTTCCTGGGTTCCTCGATAATAAATAGATGCGATCACTCATCGCTATGGCTTCTCCAATATCATGGGTAACTAATATCGCTGTTTTACCGAATTGTTTTAAGGTAGAGAATACTAAATCTTCAAGCTTCAATTTCGTTTGAAAATCAAGTGCAGAAAAAGGTTCATCAAGTAGGAGTAGTTTTGGATTTGTAGCAAGTGTTCGAACAAGTGCAACTCTTTGTCTCATTCCTCCTGACAACTGGTTCGGATATTGATGATTCACTCCATGAATCCCCATCTTTTCTAATAATTGAATCGTACGCTCTTTTGATTCTTTATTTAATTGATTGGAAATCTTTAAGCCTAATAATATGTTTTCTTCAATGGTTTTCCAAGGAAATAAATAATCCTGTTGGAGCATATAGCCAATATTATTTTTTTGGTGAAAAGTTGATTTGTTTTCTAAAGTGACCTCTCCGGAAGTCGGGCGGATTAAGCCAGCGATGATAGAAAGCAATGTAGTCTTCCCACAGCCGCTTGGTCCTAAGATCGAAATGAATTCTCCTTCGTTTACTTGAAAATGAACATTTTTAAGAGCCGTGTTAGCAGAGTCTTTTGTAAAATACGTATGATGTACATTATTGACAGATAGAAAACTCATAGACTGCCTCCTATTCATTGATGATTTTTTCTGCAATCTCTGTATTCACTAGCTCTTTATAATCCATTCTTTTTGGCAATTCACCAGCTTCTTCCATAATGTCTTGTAAGTTATTCCATTCTTCTTCGTCTAAAATTGGATTTTCTGCGAAAGATTTTTGGTCCTTGTATCGTTCAATAACCATAACAATAATATCCATATCTGTATCTTCAAAATATGGTTGAATAACTTTTGCAACTTCTTCTGCACTATTTTCATAAACCCATTTTTGTGCTTTATAGATAGCTCGTGTAAATTTTTCTATAATTTCTTTTTTATTTTTGAAATAACTTTCTTTTGTCATATAAGTTGTATAAGGTACATGACCACTTTCCGTTCCGAATGAAGCCACAATATAACCAATTCCTTCTTTTTCAAAAATACTTGCTTGTGGTTCAAATAATTGAACAAAATCACCAGTACCAGAGGCAAAAGCATTAGGAATATTTGCATAATCGACGTTCTGAATTAAATTCAAATCACTGTGAGGATCAATGTTATGTTTTTTTAGAACAAATTCTCCAACCATTTGTGGCATGCCACCTTTTCTTTGTCCTAAAAAGTCTGAGCCTTTAAGTTGCTCCCACTGAAAGTTTTCAATTTTTTCACGAGAAACTAAAAAAGTTCCATCCGTTTGTGTCAATTGGGCAAAATTTATGATAGGGTCATCGCTTCCTTGGGCTGTAACATATATACTTGTTTCAGACCCGACTAATGCGATATCTGCACCGTTGGATAGAAGAGTTGTCATTGTTTTATCTCCGCCCCAAGCAGTTTTTAAATCAATTTCAATCCCTTCTTCTTCAAAAAAACCTTTTTCAATGGCAACGTATTGTGGCGCATAAAAAATGGAACGCGTTACTTCAGCAATACGCACCTTTTCTAAGCTAGTAGAATTTTTTCCACATGCAAATAGGGTGAAAATTAGCATGATAAAAACTGTAGTTAAAGTGATGTATTTTAATGCTTTCTTCATGTTGCAGCCTCCCTTTAAAGTGAGATGATATAAAAATCTACAATATTCTATGTAATGTTCAAAAATGTGTGAATGCCTATATTCAAAGCTATACAATAATAAAAATTTGCAACAAACAGTGTGTTTGAGTAATGTTAGAGTACAAGGAGATAAAGGTGGAATACGATGAGTAAACATTTGATTTCAAAATATCCTTTTCCGTCACCTAATCCAAATATAGACCTTTCGATTGTCACCTATTGGTCTAATGGTTTAAAAGTGAAAGGGTTATTAGCTGAACCAAAAATGAAAGGAGAATATGAAGGATTATTATATTTACGCGGGGGAATAAAAAACGTTGGCATGGTTAGAGCCGCCAGAATCGCACAATTTGCACATGAAGGTATGATTGTTTTTGCCCCTTTTTACAGAGGAAATTGTGGGGGAGAAGGTTCTGAAGATTTTGCAGGAGAAGATCGTAACGATGCTTTTTTCGCCTATGAATTTTTAAAAGGGTATGAAAGAGTAAAAAATGGGAAGGTTCATGTTTTTGGATTTTCAAGGGGAGGAGTAATGGCATTATTTACAGCGATTCGATATGATGATGTCAGCTCTCTTGTTACATGGGGAGGCGTTTCAGATATGTTTTTAACATATGAGGAACGTGTGGATTTAAGAAGAATGATGAAAAGAGTCATTGGAGGATCACCGAACAAGAAATTTGATGAGTATAAAAAACGAACCCCATTATATGAGTTAGAAAATATCCATTGTCCCGTTTTAATTATTCATGGGTTAAAAGATCAAAATGTCTCTTATCAACATGCCTTACGATTAGAAAAGCGATTAAAGGAATTGAATAAACAAGTTGAAACATGGTATTGGGATGAATTTACTCATTACTTTCCTCCAGATGTTAATCGTAAAATTGTTCAACAATTAATTAAATGGATGAAACAAGTAGGAAAGTCTGATACGATGAAAATAGATTAAGGTGAAAGGGAGAGAAATGATGGGGATGCCATTTGAATTACAAACGGTGATTATTACAAATGGGTTTGAGAATAGACTCGATCAAAATTTTTTCGAATTAGTAAAGGATGGATATCATCTTTACCCACTACATGTCCCTATTCCTGTAAAAAGATCCATTGATGGTGATTTAACAGGAGAAGGAATTATACAAAAATTAGAATTGTCTGAAGGAAAAACAACTATTATTTATGAGTTATTAAAATTAAAGTCAATCAATTAAGCACTACATATAAAAATCCCCCGGAATACGTTTTTCCGGGGGATTATATTAACCAATTGGTCCGCCTAATTCCGCAATTTCCTTTGGAACGTTATTAAATTTCTTAAAGTTTTCACGGAATTGATTGGCCAATTCTTTCGCTTTCTTCATATAAGCTTCTTTATCTTTCCAAGTATTTATCGGTTGTAAAACTTCGTCAGGGACACCTGGTACATGGACTGGAATGTTTAATCCAAATATTTCATCTTTCACTGTTTCAACGTTTGAAAGTTCTCCAACTAATGCCGCTTGTACCATGGCACGGGTATAGGATAATTTCATTCGTGTTCCTACTCCGTACTCACCACCAGTCCAACCGGTATTTACTAAAAACACTTCCACGTGGTGTTGGTCAATTTTTTCTCCTAACATTTCCGCATATTTTGTTGCAGGTAATGGTAGGAAAGGTGCTCCAAAACAAGTTGAAAATGTTGCTTCAGGAGAGGTTACTCCACGTTCTGTTCCTGCAAGTTTACTTGTATAACCACTTAAGAAATGGTACATTGCTTGTTCTTTCGTTAATTTTGAAATTGGAGGAAGCACTCCAGTTGCATCGGCTGTTAAGAATAAAATGGTTGTCGGATGACCGGCAATACTAGGGTCAACGATATGCTCAATAGCTTGGATTGGATAAGCCGCGCGAGTATTTTCAGTTAATGAACCATCATCATAGTTAGGAATTCTTGTTTCTTCATCTAAAACAACATTTTCAAGCACTGAGCCGAAACGAATGGCATCGAAAATTTGAGGCTCTTTTTCTCTAGATAGATTAATACATTTTGCATAACAACCACCTTCAATATTGAAGACGCCATTAGCTGACCAACCATGCTCATCATCACCGATTAAGCGGCGATTAGGGTCTGCGGATAATGTCGTTTTACCTGTACCAGATAATCCGAAGAATAAAGCCACATCTCCTTCTTGACCAACATTGGCTGAACAGTGCATTGATAAAATCCCCATCTCTGGAAGAATATAATTCATTACAGAGAAAATGGATTTCTTCATTTCTCCTGCGTATTCAGTACCACCAATTAAAACGACTCTTTTTTCAAAAGAAATAATAATAAATGTTTCGGAATTGGTACCGTCAACAGCAGGATCAGCTTTAAATGTAGGAGCAGAAATGACAGTAAATTGAGCTTCATGATTTGCTAATTCTTCCATTGTTGGTCGAATAAATAATTGATGGGCAAATAAATTATGCCAAGCAAATTCATTGACTACTTGAATTGGCAAGCGATATTTTTCATCTGCTCCAGCAAATCCCTTAAATACAAAGACTTCATCTTTTTCTTTTAGATAGTTGATCACTTTTGTATATAATTTAGTAAAAGCTTCTTCGGAAATTGGTTGGTTAACAGAACCCCAATCAATTTTATCCTTAATTGAAGACTCTTCGACGATAAATTTATCTTTAGGTGAACGTCCAGTATACTTTCCAGTTGTAGCTCTTACTGCTCCTGTGGAAGTAAGGACACCTTCTTTTCTTTCTAACACTTTTTCAACTAATTGAGGAACAGATAACTGTACATGGATATTTTGGCCGGATAACAACTCATTCAATTCAGTGATAGTGCTGACAGAACTCATTAGAAAACCTTCCTTTTCGAAATATTTCTAAAAACATCTGAAAATAGTATAACACATTAATATGAATAGTCTATACTAATTGTTCTTTTTTCATTGAATTGTTAAAAGTTTTTCACATTAAAAGTAGCGACTATTTCCAGACTATAAAACGTCACATATATATAATAAGAAGAAATGAATCAGAAGAAAAGGGTTTAAGCAAAAGAAATATAAAAAATAGCGAATATTGACTATAGTATTTGTTTACAACATGGAAGAAATAAGTTGACATTGTTAAACAAGGTCAGTTATGATTTATGATTGAACGGATACTCTTATCCCGAGTTGGTGGAGGGACAGGCCCTATGAAGCCCGGCAACCAGCTTAAAATTATTTTTAAGCAAAGGTGCTAACCTGATGCAAGGTTTTCAATTCCTTGATCGATAAGAGTGAGAGGCAAATAATAACATTATACCTTTCCTCGAGGAGGAAAGGTTTTTACATGTCATTGCGATGATTACATAGGAATAATCTAAAACATTTGCCTTTGTTAATAACATTTTTTATAAATTATGAATGTTTTCTTCATACTAAAAGGGAAAAAAACAGTGTATCCGTTTCGCTATGTATTTGAATATATATAACCATTGCCAATTATCCGCCTTTCATAAAAAGTGGTCGGAGACAAGCAATGAATATGAAGGAGGGTTAACATTGACAAAACGTCGCTTATTTACTTCTGAATCCGTTACAGAAGGACATCCGGATAAAATTTGTGACCAAATTTCGGATGCAATTTTAGATGAAATTTTAGCTAAAGATCCAAATGCTCGTGTAGCTGCTGAGACTTCAGTTACAACTGGACTTGTGCTTGTAGCTGGGGAGATTACGACAAATTCATATGTTGACATTCCAAAAATTGTTCGTGATACTATCCGAGAAATTGGATATACACGTGCAAAATATGGTTTTGATGCTGATACTTGTGGTGTCATTACTTCTATTGATGAACAATCTCCAGATATAGCCATGGGTGTTGATAAAGCGTTAGAAGCAAGAGAGGGCTTAATGACTGATGAGGAGATTGAAGCTATCGGTGCAGGCGACCAAGGGCTAATGTTTGGATTTGCATGTAATGAAACAAAGGAACTCATGCCACTTCCAATTTCTTTAGCTCATAAATTAGCGAGACGATTAACGGAAGTAAGAAAAGAAGAAATATTACCATATTTACGTCCGGATGGAAAAACACAGGTGACGGTTGAATATGATGAAAATAATAAACCGGTAAGAATCGATACCATTGTCATCTCAACTCAACACCATCCAGAAATTACACTTGAACAAATTAAACGTAATATTAAAGAATATGTCATTGACCCAATTGTTCCAAAAGAATTCATTGACGAGCAAACGAAATTTTTTATTAATCCAACTGGTCGTTTTGTTATTGGAGGGCCACAAGGGGATGCTGGTCTTACTGGACGTAAAATTATTGTAGATACGTATGGTGGATATGCTCGACATGGTGGTGGAGCATTCTCTGGAAAAGATCCAACAAAAGTTGACCGCTCAGCTGCATATGCTGCAAGATATGTTGCTAAAAATATTGTAGCTGCAGGATTAGCTGATAAATGTGAAGTTCAATTAGCCTACGCTATTGGTGTAGCACAGCCAGTCTCAATTTCCATTGATACTTTTGGTACAGGGAAAGTAAGTGAAGATGTTTTAATTGATGTCGTTCGAAAAAACTTTGACCTTCGTCCTGCTGGAATCATTAAAATGCTTGATTTAAGAAGACCAATATATAAACGTACAGCTGCATATGGACACTTTGGACGTACAGATATTGATCTTCCTTGGGAAAAAACAGATAAAGCTGAAATTTTAAGAAAAGAATGTTTAGGAAAATAAAAAAGAATAATGATTTGTTGTATAATTGGTAAAAAGAAGTTACATTTTTAGTGTAACTTCTTCTTTTCTATATATGTCTAATAAAAGGGAATTTGCGTCTATTCAGCAGATCTCCCATTTACAAACAAAATTACTTTTTAATTTATTATAAGGATGTGGACGTATTTCATGTGTGGCTTTATTGGTTGTATAACAAATCATTTTGGACAAGTTAATGAAGAGGAAGTAAGTTCAATTAAAAATATGAATAAAATGATTCATCATCGTGGACCTGACGAAGAAGGTTACTATTTTGATGAATATGTATGCTTTGGCTTTAAACGATTAAGCATTATAGATTTAGAATCAGGTCAGCAACCATTATCTTATAATAATGATAGATATTGGATTATATTTAATGGTGAAATTTATAACTATATTGAGTTAAGAGAAGATTTGATAAAACAGGGGGATGTTTTCTCTACTCATTCAGATACGGAAGTTATTTTGGCTCTATATAACCGTTATAAAGAAAAATGTGTTGAAAAACTTCGTGGAATGTTTGCATTTGTCATATGGGATAAAGAAGAAAAAACGTTATTTTGTGCGAGAGATCCTTTTGGAATTAAACCATTCTTTTACAAAATGGATGGAGAAAAACTTTATTTTGCTTCAGAAAAGAAAAGTATATTATTGGCAATGAAAGAGGACAAACTCAATCATGATTCCCTGCAACATTATTTAACGTTCCAATTCGTACCGGAACCATATACGATGTCCGTACAAATTGAAAAATTATTGCCAGGTCATTATATGATCAAAAAAATAGATGAGCCGTTAAAAATTGAAAAATATTTTTCTGTAACTTTTCATCCTGTATTAAAAACTGAAGAAGAATGGGTCAAAGAAATTAGAGATGTATTATATGATTCAGTGAATGTCCATATGAGAAGTGATGTTCCTGTTGGATCGTTTTTATCAGGAGGAATTGATTCTTCCATCATTGCTACAATTGCCAGGGAATTCCATCCGAAAATTAAAACATTTTCTGTAGGATTTGAAAGAAAAGGATTTAGTGAAATTGATGTGGCAAAAGAAACAGCTGAAAAATTAGGCGTCGAAAATTATAGCTATGTAATCACTCCAGAAGAATATATGAAAGAGTTCCCGAGAATTATATGGCATATGGATGATCCATTGGCTGATCCTGCCTGTGTTCCCCTCTATTTTGTCTCTAGAGAGGCAAGAAAACATGTAACTGTTGTTCTTTCAGGTGAAGGAGCAGACGAATTATTTGGTGGGTATAACATTTACCAAGAACCAAATTCCTTAAAAATATTTCAAAGAATTCCAAGTTTAATTAAACGTATACTGCTCGTGTTATCAAAAATGATGCCAGAAGGAATGAAAGGAAAAAGCTTTTTAGAAAGAGGATGCACCCCGTTAGAAGAGAGATATATTGGAAATGCAAAAATGTTTACCGAACGAGAAAAAAGTTTATTAATGAAACATTATCGTGAAGATTTACCGTACCAATTAATAACAAAACCACTATATGCCAAAACAGTCGGGTATGATGATGTCAATCGGATGCAATATATTGATATACATACTTGGCTTAGAGGTGATATTTTACTCAAAGCGGACAAAATGACAATGGCTCATTCACTAGAACTACGAGTTCCGTTTTTAGATAAGAAAGTTTTTGAGGTGGCATCTAAAATCCCAAGTGAAATGAAGGTCAATAGTGGAACGACAAAATATATATTGCGTAAATCAATGGAAGGAATCGTACCGGACCACGTTTTACTAAGGAAAAAGTTAGGATTCCCTGTGCCGATTAGACATTGGTTAAAAGATGAAATGTATGATTGGGTCAAACAAATTATTTTAGAAAGCAATACGGATGAATATATTAACAAACAATATGTTTTGGATCTTTTAGAGAAACATGTAAACGGAAAACATGATTACAGTCGTAAAATATGGACGGTTATTACGTTTATGATTTGGCATGCTGTATTTATTGAAAGAAAATATGAATTTGAAAAAGAAAGATTATTGGAGACAGTTATACAATAGGTAAGCAAGAAACCACCATTTTCCGAATTATGGATAATGGTGGTTTTTCTTGTGCGCCCGGCATGGGTGTAATCTATAGGGTGAAAGTCCCGAGCTGCGAAGGCAGAAGTAGCAGTTAGCTTAACGCAAGGGTGTCCGTGGTGACGCGGAATCTGAAGGAAG
>NZ_JBYLHW010000044.1:0-22318 GCF_057747715.1 Bacillus sp. JST-5
ATCTATCCGCCTCATTTACTCGATATGACCTTCGACAGAAAGAGCTTTGTTTTGTTATGCAAACTCACTCAATCATACCTAGCCTTATATGAGGTTCGTGTTCCTCGGACCGGTGTTTTGCCTCCAGCTTCCTTCAGATTCCGCGTCACCACGGACACCCTTGCTCTTGGCTAACCTCTACTTCTGTCTTCGGGGTTCGGGACTTACACCCTATAGTTCATGTACATGCCGGGCGCACATAAAAAACCTTTACCATGTATGGTAAAGGTTTTACATACAAATAAAGACCTTTACCAACGGGTAAAGGTCTTGCTAACAACGTTAACGTTGCCAACAAAGCCGGGAGCGGCAAAACTCCGAAATGACGACTTTGTTGTAAAAGCTACTCCCCTTTAGGAGAACTATTCAACTGTCCAATTTTATCATAAAATAACCTATATGAATCTGTCAATTATTATTTTTACTAATATTATTGCCTGATTCGTTTATTATGTAGTAAAGGTTTTAAAAAATACAAATCTGAATGATCATCTAATTCATGCAATTGTATACTGTATGTATGATCTTTTAGCCAATTGATTTCAGAAGAAATATTATTTTTGCGGTGAAACATGTGTTTATCCCCTTGCTTTCATAATATTCCGTAGCATTACTGCCCCAAAGCCTGTAAAACGGCCAGACAAACATTTTAAACATTTTTTCATTTGTCACCTCCCTCTCGCTTTTTTAACGGAAGACCCGTTATCAAAATTAAACTGTACGCCCATAATAACCAAGAACCAAAATACCGATCGGATTGCACAGGTAAATTCGTAAACACATCTGGAAAGATCAACTAACACAACCGTATCAATGAACATGCCGGGAAGCGCGATAAACATAGCGGCTTTAAACGTTCCTCTTTTGTTAAGTCTTTAAGCTTGTACAGCGGATAGGTTAATAAAGCAATGATCGGAACAACAAGCAGATAGGACAAAAGAAGAAGTAAAGCGTTTTCTGGATGGAAGAAAAAATGGCCAAAAAACCGGAAAATGAGGGTTGCTCCTAACCAGACAAGAAATCCCCAAATAAGAAAATACACGATCAACACCCCTTTTTCTTAAATAAGGTCATAACCGCATTTCACCAACAATTTTGATCCATCATACCTTGACAGACGGTCCTTATTCTTTTCGGCAATAAAATCTTTAATAAAAAACAACGGGTAAATCATCAAATACAAATTGGCAGCCCACCAAGTGATGTCAAAATCTTTGCGAAAAACCAAAAATGCAATGGCTTGTAAGCCAGAACAAAAAGTCAAAACAAGGGAAATCAAAGCATAGTTCATCCACGCTGGATTATTTTTATTATATTGATATATGCTGTAAAGACCCGTTATAGAAATAAAAATATCTAACGGAAAAAATGAACCTCTCCCACCTTCATTCTGTTTAGAGGAAGGGAGACTTCTCGGGAAAAATGTTAAATTACTTTTCTCTATTCTTCAACGTCAAAGTAAGCTGGGGAAACATATTTAAAAAATAAAATCCCATCATATTGTTGTGCAGGTACAAAGGAAGTAGGCATTCCTCCGCCTTCATAGGCCCGCCACTTTTTCTGTGCCCAGTTTCCATTGCACTGAATAAAACTATTTTGATAAGGGGAATGGTCAAGAAGGCTTTCCAAATGTTTTTTATTCGTTTTTTTTATTGGATATTCCTTACCTGTATAATCCAACATTTTGCCTTCCTTTGCATACAACCCCAATACAAAACTTTTCTCCTTAATCGTTTGGGAGAGGTTTTCCACAAACGATTTATAGGCAGACAGGCGCTTGGCGGAAGTATTTTTGCTAATATGCATGTTATGTGCCCAAATGATAAATTTTTCATTTGGGTATATTTCCTGTGCTAAAAATTCTAGGTTTTTTGCCATTAATGCATCCCGATACTCAAAAAGTTTCGAGAAACTTTTTTCTAAAGTTGCTTTTAAGTAATTTACTCTATTTTCCATCGTACGGAGGACAATTTTATAAATCTTGCTGTCCGGAAAACAATGCTGTTTGAGTTCCTCAATCAATTCCATGCCCTTACTTTCCATCTCTTCCCTTATATTTTGGCGCATTGAACGCTTGATTTTCCGTTTATCGGCTGCAATCAAAACCTCGATCGCCCGCTTTTCAAAATCGATAAACTTCTGTTTGGTCGGACCCGTTAAATAAGACTCGAGGAATTCCGAAAACAAATTCTCCTTTTTTCCTTGATAAACATCCACACCAGTAAAATACAGCGGCCGCTCCTGCTTCATTTTTTTCATATAGTCAAATAATCCGAGGACAAATTCATTTTGCCACACACGCCCAATGGTACCCGCCATAAAACGTTTAGAATCAAGTTGATCAGACAGATAATCGCCGATCATACATGGCCCCAATTCGCTTTCAAAGGCAAGTACATGAAACCCCAATTCTTCATGAAGATATTTAATCAGGCTTACTTTTGCTTGACTGTATTCTTTGACGCAATGGCTGCTCTCCCCAAGGAAGACAAAGCGTTTATGTTCCAAAATCGGCTGAAGAAACTCAAAATGATAGCGGTCCATATCCCCTATATCGATACTTTGATTTTTGACTTCGTTTACAAATAAAGTAGTCATTTAAATTTCACCTTCCAAAACGGCGTCTAATTCCTCATTATTACTCTTTGAATAATAAAGATTGTAATAGAAGCCTTTCTTTTTCATTAACTCGTAGTGAGTCCCAGATTCAACTATTTTTCCATCATTCAGAACAATAATGCTATCCGCATCTTTAATTGTGCTTAAACGGTGCGCTATTATAATACGAGTACAATTCATTTCATTTAAATGTTTATCAATATTTTTCTCATTAATATTATCCAATGAACTTGTTGCCTCATCTAATATCAAAATAGCAGGTTTTTGTAGAATGGCTCTTGCTAACATAATTCTTTGTTTTTGGCCACCTGATATATTCATCGACATTTCAGAGACAGGTGTGTAGTAACCCATTGGCATAGCCATTATTTCGTCATGTATTTGGGCAATTTTCGAAGCTTCAATTACATCATCCATAGAAGGATTTTCCTCGTAAACTGAAATATTGTGAAGAATGGATTTGTTAAAAAGAGTGGCATCTTGAGGGACAACTCCAATTTTTCTCCGTAACCACTGCTTATCTATATCTTTTAAATTAACATTATCATAAAATATTTCACCTACATTTGGTTCATATAAACCTAATAACATCCGGGCCAGTGTACTTTTACCTGATCCTGATGGTCCAACAATCGCAACTTTTTGTCCTGCTTTTATTTCAAGACTGATATTTTTAAGTACGGGGCGACTATATTTTGTATAAGAAAAGCTAACATTTTCTAGTCTAATATTGCCTGAAAGTTTTTCTAGTTTTATAGCTTTCTCCGGTATTTTTTCTGTTGGAGCTTCCATTACATCATTTATCCTATGTAAATAAGTGTCCATCATTATCATGCTTTGTACTGTATCAACTAAAGAAGATACCAGTCCGAAAAAAGTCCCTGTTAATGAATAGAATGCTACCATTGTCCCAACAGTAATGTTTCCAAGTTGAACTTGGTGTAATGATAAAGCTAAAATTATTAAAGGAGCAGCCAGCTCCAAACTCACTATGCAAGCATTTATTTTATTAGAATAATATTCTTTTTTCTTAAATGCACTTAATAGATTTTTTAACAAGCGCTCCCACTGATTAAAAACTTGTCGTTCTACACCGGCCATTTTGATTCCAAAAATACCATATAATGTTTCAACTTGTGCATCTTGAAATTTAGCTTGTTCAGATAATTCCTCTTCGGAGCGCTGCTTAATCGCATTTTGTGTTAAGGTTAATAATAATACATTCAATAACCCAAATAAAATTACCCATCCTGTTAACCAAGGTGAATTTATTGCCATATATCCAAGTATGATAAGAATTAAAGTAGAATCTAAAAAACTCATGATGGTCTGTTGAGAAAAAAGTTCACGTATCATTATATGGGCATTTGCCCTGTATACTATATCTCCAAATGATCTCATTTGAAAGTACTGAAAAGGTAAATTAATTAAATGTTTAAAGAACCTGCTCATTAATTTCCAATCAATATGAACCCTTAAATTGGCTAAAAAACGGCCGCGTAAAAAATGGATTACTCCATTAATTAAAACCAGAAAAATAATACTGAGAAGAAAATTGTAAAAAAACTCGTAATGATTTAAGCCAACAATCTCATCTATTGCAAATTTTGTAAGTAAAGGCATTATTATAGTCAGTAATTGAATAAACATTGACCCAATTAATACTGAAAATAATAATTTAGGTTTCTCAAAGGCTATTTTTAGATATGGTAGCCAAACATTGTTCGGTTTCTTCCTTTTAAAATTATCGTTGGGTTTTAATTCCAAATAATAACCTGTGAAATGTTTATGAAACTCCTCTTTAGAATAAATGCATCGACCAATAGCAGGATCCAACACATGGTATCCCCTTTTATTTATTTTCTCTAATACTACATAATGAAAGTGATCCCAATAAACAATCACTGGCGAATCAACTTCAAATAAATCTTTTCTTTTGTAAACTTGTGTGTTAAACCCAATATTGGAAGCTATTTCGGAAAGGGATGCAACGAAACTCCATCACGACCGCCACCCATTCTCTCTTGTAATTCATGAAAGCTGACATAACTCTTATAATAAGCAACAATCATCGACAAGCAACAAAAGGCACAATCAGTTTGTGCAATTTGTCTTTTAAGCGGTACTCTTCTTTTTGTTTTCATTAATATATTCCTCCATATAATTCCTCCTATTAATGATTTAACTGAAGAGTTAAAACTGATGGAACAATTTCCGGGTAAGCAAGCCTTAAAAAACCATAACCTATTCCTGCTTGTCCAAGCATTAAGCCCAGATTTTTTGTACCGGAGGGAGTTCCATACTTTAAGTTTCCATATGTTATATCTGAAGCAATATATTCTCCGATTTTTAATGCCGTCTCTTTCATTTCTTCATTTTTGAACTTGCTAGATGCTAATAGGAACAAATCTAAATTACCTAAATCCCCATGACATAGACAATGGGTACCCCCGAAACCACTTTTTAATGTTTGCCTAATTGCAATTTCAATATCATTTTTTAAATCATGGCTATTATAATATTCACTCATCATAATTCTGCTCATTCCAATGCCAGCAGCTCCATTAAATAAGCACGGTGGCCGATTTGTCATCCGGCCGCAGACGAAGCAAAAAAATGCTTAAACTAACAGCGAATAGAAAAAAACCCATCGGCAAGGCGATATAATACAGCCATTGTTCCGTTCCATGCGATTTATAGTCAACCGTCAATGTTTGGATTTGATTTTCTCTCTGAATCGTTATTGTTTTCGCTTGTTCAATTGTTTTGTATTTTCGGACAGTAAAATGGGAGAGCGGGGGCTTTCCGTCCACTTTCAGCACTTGATCATTAATATGAATGCCATTTTTTTTGCCCAACCAAACTCGTAAATATCGCTTACAACAATATCACCGTTCTTATTTTTCTCTACATCCATGCCGATCAATGGATGCTTCACATTGAAAATGGTTAAATATAGTGCCACAATCGCAGCTACGCTTATCACGGTAATCGTTCGTCTCATCGCTCTCTACTTCCAATATCCAAGGGGGGTAACGGATTGGCTAAATACCTTTATTATCGCTTGAACTTCGAGTTCATCTAAACCTACTAAGCTTACTGTACCACTTTTTAATTTTTCAATAACCTCTGGATTTTCCATTAAAAAACGAATCATTTCTTGCATATTTACTCCCTCCGAAATTATAAAATTATCATTTTTAGTGCGGATTTGTACCTATCGTTTACATCCAGTTTCTCGATTTCTTGCAAAGCCTTTTCCTTGTAAATCTGGCTCATCACTTTTGCATAGTAAAACGCTCCTTCCTGTTCCATTTGCTGAATCACTTTTTCCTTTTGGACATAAAGCTCATTGTAATCAACATGATTGCTAAAATACTGTTTCAGTAAGTTATCCCGTTTACTTGTTAGCATGTACAAAATCGGAAGCGACTTCTTCTTCGCTTTGATGTCGTTCTTCTCATCCCAACGATACAACGCATCCATATCATTGTCGATTTGTGCAGCAATTCCTATATCATTGGCATACTTTTCAATGATGACAGTGTTTTTTTCAGCATCTGCTAATGCAGTTCCGACGAAACACGCCATTGCTACTAAAGAACCTGATTTTTTCTTCACCATTTCTATATACTCCGCTTCCGTCTGTATGTCATATGTGACATCCATATACTGCCCGTTTACGCTTTCTGTAATTGAGTCTGATTTGCTCAACAATTCACAAATTATTAATAAAGTCTATACAAATTGGGTAAAGTTAACAAAATGGCTTGACGATTCCATGCGGCCATCTCAAGAGCATAAAAAAATCCACTTTCTCTCATCTCGAGCGAAAGCAGATTTTGCTTCTTCAGGTAATCGATTACGCTTTGGCTAGCTTTCCAAACCTTTAAGAATTCATTGTCACTGTAGTTCTACATTAGCGAACAGTACCTGGCACAGTTCGCTAAACGAATGGGAACAGAAATTGCAAATCAATGTTTGTAGTAATCGCTCATATGGCGATAAATATCTTCATAAAGCTTTATCAGGATTTCTTCTTGATACCCCGCTTTTTTCATTTTCCGTATTTTCTCTTTGACCGGCTGCAATTCTTCTAACGTAACGGATTCTAATTTCACTACTCGGTCTTCCGACAGCAAAACTTCTGGTGATGATGCCAAGTAATCTTCTAATTGGAAATGCCATAAATGAATATGCTCTTGATTCCGCTCCTTTAATCGCTGCGCCATTTTTAATCCTTCAGGATCGAAATCTCCTGAATAATAAATATGACATCCTTCTTTGATGAGCAAGTCTATTAAAATCAGTGACGCCAGTTTAAATTGCCCGTTTGTACAAATCATCGGCGGAAAATCGTCAAGAAAAAAATCCAACAAAGCCGAAAAAACGCCAGAGTTCTCAACGACAAATACGGTTTGCCCCTTTTCCGGATATGCACGCTTTAACTTTAATATTTCACGCAATGGCACATTGAGTACCGAATTTGTTTTTACAGCAGAAGAAAACACAGGATGAATTCCCTGTTCCGCTTCCGCCAAAATACCCGCGCACGTCACAAAGTTTAATATCTCTTCCCGTAAAATACCGAATGATTGAAGGAGCTCATTAACTTCCTCAACTGAGGATAAGTCATAATCTTGATCAGAATAAAATTGAAGTGCATGAAGAAATACTTTTCCTTGAAACGTATGCAAATCAAATGCGTGCGGGTCTTTTAACACTTTTTGCGAAAAAATCGAAAGGCGTTCATATTCACCTTTTTTCGGCAAATGGTGAAGTGCCGTGCACACATTCTTTAACACTGTTTCCAAATTTTCCCAATCTTGTGAATAGGCGATATGAATAAATCGGTTTTGGGGAGCCGCTTCAGCTAAAGAAGACAGCAACCTCGCTTGTTCAGGATATTGATGAATAAGGATTTGAAAAAATTCCTCTTTTTTCTTCCGATCTGTTTCCTTCTTCTCTTGATTGGTGGTGATGTCTTCACCAAAATAACTCTCAAGTAATGTAACGAACGGTATACCGGCAAAGCGCGTTTTCTCTAATTGTTCGGTAAATATCTTCAATGAAACTGAAGGAGAAGTTTCTTGATGAAGATCCTTCCCAAAAAAAGCTCCGATCGCTTCTTTTTCTTCAAATGAAAAACCGTCTAATTTGACCGTTCCTCCAACTCTCCCGAGTGATTGGTATTTCTTTTTCATTAGCAAAAAAAGACGGTGAAAACCAGGTTCACCGCGAAAAAACGCAACAGCTTCCGCTATTTTTTGTTCCAACAAAAACCATCCTCTCTATATGGATGATGCTAAAGTAAATTCTTCATCCGGATTTGTCGCAAGTCGTTTCACCTTTCCGTCCCAATGATAACGTATAACCGTTACGAACGGAGCATTTTTCGGGCGGACTAATTCACATATAGAAAGCGCTGGTACCGTATCATAGTCTCCCCAAAGTGCTTGTGAGTTCATGATATAGTTGAAACCAAGCTCTTCGACTAACGCGAACATATCACGTATGTTGTTTTCATCCACGCCGGCAAACGCTTCATCTAACGAAATAATATATGGAGCATCCTCTGCCGCCTCTTGATAACGTGAATATGCCGCAGCAAAAAGTGGAATATACATCGCCATAGCCTTTTCTCCGCCGCTAAATTTATAAAACTTTTGGTTTGTTAATTCCCGCTTCGGTTCATTTGTTTTTTGGTAATAAAGGGTAAACGAGAACCACTTTCGGTAATCGAGCACTTCTTTAATGACTTGGTGCAGCGTATTGCCTTGCCCACGTTCTTCAAGCATTTCTCTCGCCCGATTTATTTTTGAGCGGAAATGAAGCGTAACCCGCTGTAAGTCTTCTTCCTTCAAAAGCCGCGAATTCATTCGCAACAATTCGACTAAATCTTTCGTGTCCATTTCTTCTTCGGTTTCCGCTGTTTTCGGCTTCCATTGAATTGAAAATGTCAGACCGGAAGAAGTATCACGTTTTTCCATTAAAGCGTTCATATCTTTTACCCAGCGTTCAGCACGCTGTATGCGGCTTCGCAATATTCGTCCGATCGTTTTCAAAATAATGTCTTCGTACAATTCGCGATCCTGTTCGTTAATATATTCTTTTTGCAGCAAAATATCTTTTTCAATCTCTTCTAACACATAATATGGTGTGACGCGTTGACCTTTATAATCAAGCAAAATGATGATACGTCCTGCTTTTTCCTTCCAATCGTTCGCTTTCAGCTCCGCTTCTTCATCTAACGAAAACTGGATAAAAGGATCTTGTTTGCTCCATTTCGCAGGTTCCTGTGTCGGCCGATATTCGATTAAATTTGGTAGTTCTTTGAAAAATATTCGGTTTAATTGGTCATTGACAAAAGATCGTGTATTCTCTTTTAATACAGAATCAAATTTCTTGGTAATAGCCATTGCTTTGTGCAAAAGCGAACCTGTTTTATTCTCGTCAATAAACACTAGTCCTCGTTCCAATTCTTGTGAAAACAGCTCTTCCCATGCTTGGGCAAGAACCTTTGCAAATTCCAGTTTTCTCTCTAAACTACTTAACTTGCTTTCCATGTTTGAAAGCTGATTCCTTATACCTTCTTGCTTCTTAATTTTCTCAGGAATTTCCGTTGTTAAAAACGTTAATCGTTCCCGAATCCGTTGAATCTCTTGACGAATATGTTCCGCTCCCATTTTCGTTAACATCGATTCGATATGCTCAAGTTCAAGTGATACCCGTTGTTGTTGATCAAGAAGAACGTTGATTTCACCTTTCGCATCGTCTATTTCGCTTTGTACCGTTTCAATCTGATCTTTTAAATTTTTGATCATTTCACTGGTGTTGACGATGTTTCCATGCGTAATTTGTATCTCATTTAACTCTTTCAAATATGTTCTCATAAATGACAAAGCATCTTCGTACCCTTTTTTTGAAAATTCCAGGTCAAGTCCTTCTGTCTTACTGCGTAAAGTATGTTTGATTTGTTGCCACTTTCGAGCAATTTGCCCTAATTTTTCATTTTTCTTTTCTGTTTCTTTTTCTTTACTCTCTACTTTGAGTTTCGTTTCCTTCCACTGGTCATAGGAATATTTAACATTTTGGTCTGTTGGAAACGATTGAAACCCTTCCCTAATGTGGCGGATTCGTTGTTCCACTGCCGCGAGCTGCTCTCGTTTTTCTTTAAGTTGAGTGTTTAAATGCCATAATTCTTCCTCAAATTGCTGAATTTTTTCAAGACGCAGCCGCTTCCGTGCAGCTCGTCCAATATATTTCGCCTTTTCCCTTTCGGGGGCATGTCCTTTTAATAGTCCAAGGGAATATTGTCCGGCTTCGTTAATGACAAAATATTCGTTTCCTTGCTGTTCGTCCGATACGATTATACTTCGTAATACCGCTTCAATTTTTTCTTTAGAAACACCACTGTCATTCTCTAAATCAGGTTTTAAATAATCCGCCAGCGTATGTGCCATCATTGCTGGGTTTGGCGTAATCACTCGATCATATTGGATATCTAATTCCGCTTCCACAATTAAAGCGTCGAGCAATCCAGCATGATTTAATGTAGATTCGATCCGTTCCCGTAACTCTTCGGACACTTGCTCTTGAAACTCCACCGCCGCATAAAACGGAACAAAAGGTATTCCTTTTTCTTTTAGCGACGCCCTTGTTTGCACCGTTTGCATGTCTCGTTCTGGTTCTGGATCTTTTTGTTCCTTCCAATAGCGCAATTTTTCTTCCGTTTCACGGATTTCATTTTCTAGCAATTTCATTTCATGTTGTTGTTTAATTTTTTCTGCTTTCCACTTTTCGATCGATTGATAATATTGATCTGTAAACGGTTGTTTCACTTCTTCAAAATGATAGCGCTCATAAAGCTCATTCAACCGCTGCAAAAATACTTGAAACGTTTCGTCATCCGCCTTTATATCTGGAAACATTTTGCTCCATTCGAACACATTTTCCTGCAAACGTGATTTTTCATCTTCAAACAGCTCGTGCCATTTTTTCTCTTCATTCTTTAGTTGATCTAATTCACGGTTTAATTCGCCGAGCTCTTTATACGTTTCTTCATAACGGATTTGAATGTCATCATGTTCCTTCCATAGACTGTTAATTTGCTCCAACCTTTCAAAATGCGCACTAGCTTCCCGTTTCCATACGGTAAAATCAAATTCATGTTCTCGATTCCGCTGAAAATCCTCTTCGTTGATTGTATGCTCTGAAAAAGAGCTTTCTAACGCATCGCTCCGCATCATATCTAACTGTTCTACTAGCTTTTTCGATAACTGATGGAAACGTTCTTCATACGTGTTTAAGTTTTGTTCGATTTTCCGTTCTTGCTCCCGTTTTTCCTCTACAAACCTTTCTTTCTTTTTGATCTGATCATTTATATTTTTCAGATGTTTCTCTGTTTCATTCCGCTTTTCTTCCGTCTGAAACACTTCATGATTTGATAAATCAAGTTCCATTTTACGCAGTACTTCTTGTTCATTCGTTAATTGTTGGATCTCTGCTTTCAATGTTGTTTGCATGTCCTCATATTCTCGCTGCTGCTTTTCTAACTGCTCTTTTTCTTCCTTCAACTTTTTAAAGCTTTTTTCCGATTTTAAATATTCATTCGCTTTTTCAGCCAACATATATTCATTATAAGTCGAATAGTGCTGGCAAAGTTTCTTGAGAGCTTGCTCGTCTTTTTCAAGTTGTTCTAACTGTTGTTTTGCCTGATCCATGTTTTCTATCGTTTCTGACAAGTGTCGCAGCTCTTCATCGGTAAGTGCCGGCAGCGAGCTTTCTAATATTTCGTAGATCACGGTTGGTTTAAAATCTTTTGAAAGCTTCGGACTGCGTAATTGAATGAGTAATTCAATCAGTTCGTGGAACGCATCCAAGGACTCGAATCGGAAAATATGTTTATTCACTAACTCCATATATTCACTTTGCGAATCAACAACCGTTCCACCCTCACTAATAACATTGATTAACTCCCGTTTGGTTAAAGGGATTTTTTGCGTTTCTCCACCTGTCTTTTCTATTTTATATAAACGCAAGTCTTTTCCGATGCGTCGATTGTCAAAAATGACAAATCCCCAAAAATCCATTTTTTTCTGCCTTTTAGCCCGTAAACCAATGCCTGTAGTGATAAATTGGTCAGAGTTTTTCCTCTTATACTCTAAAAATAAATAACCTGTTCGTTCGTCCCTGTCGACGACTTCTTTTTCCCCTAGCAAATAATCTTCCATCCTTCTGGCACGAGAACCGAACGGATCGAGTCGGTCAGGACTCTTTTTTCCATCAAGTAAAACAGGGAGAAAACTTTGCATCGTCACTGATTTGCCGGATCCATTGCTACCGCGCAATAAAAGCTTTCCGTCTGCAAAATGAAAATATTCTTCATCATAATACCAAAAATTTAACAGTCCCGCGCGATGTAACTCCCATTTATTCGTCATTTTCATTCGTTCCTTTCGTTAGAAAATCATCAGGATATGTTCCGATTAATCTTCCTAAAAGCGGGTATAAAATAATCATCCCAGTCTCCTTTTCTTGTTCGGCCATTTTCCAATCCTTTAAAGCATTCATTACCTCATTAGAAAGTTGAGCAATTGTCATGTCGCGGTATGTTTTGCTCCAACCTTCAGAAAATTCGTCACGACATTTTTTTAATAACCCTAAAAAATCATTTGGTGTTAAGTGGATTTTTCCGTACTCATCAGGCATGTATACTTCAAGATGCTGGCGAACAATGTTAGAAAAATGAAGAATAATCTCTGAAGTACCTTTTTGATCTGGAAACAGCGTATATCGGCTTTGTCGTTCTGGTAAAGTTAAAAGTGCCGCATTTTTATAAAGTTCATAGCGAAAATCAGTGTGTTTTTCAATATCTTCACGCAAGCGATGACGAAAGTTTCTTAAGTAATAAAAGTCTGGGTCGTCTTTTTGCATGCGATAAATGACCGGCGATAGAAAAAGTTGACGATAAATGCGATGTCGGCGATAATCTTGCGGAGATGCTTTCCATTCTTCTTCTAAAATTTCCTCTATTGTTTCATATTGAAAAAGATCTTTTGGATACGATCTCATAAAATAGCGGGATACAACAGGGACTTCATAGAGCGCTTCATGATCTTCTTTACTTGCAAACCCTTCAAGATCCCCGTCGACACGTTTTACGATACCGATTTGTTCAGACGTCTTGAGCACGCGAATGAGCGATTTCCGATGCTGATAACTCGTCCAATCGATTGGCAGTTCCCCTGGATACAGCGCTTGAATCTCTTCGCATAAATCGGACAGAAGAAATTTCTCATCTACGGCTTTGCTTTCTAAATATGCTAGCAAGCAGCAAAATAAGGCATAATCTAACATATCTTGAAATTCTTGAATACCCATCCAAGATTCAGGCTCAGCAGGGATTTTCTCGAGCTTAGCAAAATAGCGGTGAACGATCAGTCTGTATCCAAACTTTTCTTGCAAGTAACGTTTCAACACTTTTTCCCGCTCTCTAATCTTTTGATAAAGCTCCGGTTGGTCTTCCCGCACAATCCAGAAGTTTTCAAACAGGGCAGTCATAGCTTCTTTCGCTTTTTCATCAAACCCTTGCTCTGTCTTTTCCAACGTTACATCTCTCCCTTTTCGAGGACATAAAGTTCATAATTCGGCATCGTAAGTATTCCGTCAGCAGCTTTCAATTGAATCGAGGATGAATCTTTTTGCATGACCTTCACCTTCCAACCGTTTTCCGTTTTTACGACACCGTCTTGTTTTGTCATCGATTTTGCTATCCAGCTTAACAATGTTTTTCGAATGTGCGGTTCGATCACCGGCAGTTCACGCAAAATAATTTTGTTGTCTTGAATGAGACTCTCTAACTCTTCTTTCTCACGTTTTTTCTCCAGCAAAAATTTCTCCATCATCTCCTGTTTTTCTCTTTCACGGGTTTCGATTGCTTCAGGTTTTGTCTTTTCACGGTAATGGCGAACGCGAGGCTTTACCGTCCATTCTGTCGGCTCTTCTTCCCAAATATCGCGATAAAAGTTTTCTGTTGCATCGTTTTCTGTTATGAGATGCTTCGTATGAAAACATCCGAAAACAACAGAGGATAGCCGGTGGGCATCTTCTAAACTCGGAAGCTCGGAAAACCACTTTGCTAAATGGAGAAAATCTTTCTTGCGGCTGCGGAAATTGTGATGACGTTCCCCCAGCCTTTGCACAACCCGGGTCATGCGGCGTATTGCTTCATTCGTTTGATGCTGAAGAAAATACAATTCACTCTCCCGACCGTCTCTGCCTAAAAACCATTCTTTTAAACCTTTCCATTTTTCGAACAAATCTTCCTCGAGTTGTTCTTTCGAAACTTTCATTTCTTCTAATCTCGGAATCGTCATTTGATAATCAGCAACAGTCGCAGCAAGTTTGCGAACATCATCTTCTGCGATATCTTCCAGCAACTTTTCAATTTTTAATGATGTTTTCTGTAAGGCGACGATGAAATCGCGTAAATATGTCGTAAATTTTTCTTTATATACAAGAAACGCTTCCGACATCATTCGTTCTTCCGTGTTCTCACTGTTGAGGTAAGCGATGTAATCCGCAGAATTTTGAATGATTTTTTTGAAATAATCGAACGTTTCTTCCCAAATTTGATTAATCTCTTCACGTTTTTCTTTAAAATCATTTTGTATAATATTTTCTATTCGAACGAGTGAAGAATATAAGCGGTCAAACCGCGTTTTTTCCAAAGACCCTCCGAATGAATCCCCCAGCTTTTCTAACGTGCGGATCATCCGCTCAATTTCGACCGTGTAAGGACTGCATTGATAACGAAACCGTTTCTTTTTAAATTCTTCGATTGTGCGGATATTCACCGTCTCTTGCCTGGCAATTAAGTTTTTCCATTTGACAAGCTGATCTAAATCCTGCTGCAGATCGTCTTCTGTATATTTCCGAAACTCCTCATGCTTTTTTAAAAACTCAAATACTTCTTCAGGAAACAAATATTGCCGCATTCGTTCATGCTGCATATAAAAATATCTTAAAATCGCCCGATAGCGATATGCATTATCCGTTGCCAAATACTTTGCTTCTGAAATTGGCTTCAGCCATGAAGAATCCATTACGCATCACCTTATGAATTATGTTTCATCCCTATTGTAATAGATTTAAAGAGAAGATTGGGTGAAAATTACCGAAAATTTGTAAAACCAAGGGGGTATAACCAACCAAAATAAATCCCCTTATTGAAGACAGAAAAAAGAAAGCACATCTGTCAATTATAAGGGTATCATATCAAATCGAGAGGCTTTATGTTTCTTAAATTCTACCAAACTCGACAATCTCCTGGATTTTTCTAAGCACAACTTATAAATCATGTACTCACCATTATTCGTCGATACCTTATATCATTGGTGGTTGTTATTATTAAGTTCAATCACTTCTGAAGAGGAATGTTTTCAGAGAATCCTTTGATGGCACAGTTGTGTGCCTATAGTCAAAAATTTACTTCGGGGCGTGCCAGGTGTATTTCGCAATTAAAATGAACCACTTCGCAACAATAATTGAGCCATCTGGTTTTAGTTATTTTCACAAACTTTAGTAGGTTATTATTGATAGTATTATGGCTTGACATGGAGCCTCTACGGGCATGACTTACCTGCGAAAGCCTGCGACTGTAAAGGATTTTCGCAAACAAACAAATGTATCATGCCCGCCTCTCCATGTAAAGCCAACCGAGATCTGGTGGATGATATATTCACAAACTATGAGCGGCTCAGCTTTAAGTTGCGAAGTGGCTCACTTTTCATGTGCTATAAACATAAAAGGGATATCTACTCTTTTCCCTGTCTTATGATCTTCGTACCAGAAATGTGATGTTAGTCTAAAAAGTAGACACAGAGAACAGAGAGATTATAATAAACTTAATTACAATCGGTTCGAGATGTCAATCATGAAAAAGAGAACATTTGATCAAGAATACAAGATTCAAGCGGTTGAGTTATGCTTGGAGGGGGACAAGTCCATCGCCCAAGTCGCAAAAGAACTAGGTTTGCTTACAACACGCTTCATCGTTGGGTCAAAGAATACAAAGAAAGCAATGGAACGTGTAGGTTCAGGCAACATCAAGCCACAAAATCAAGAAATCATTGAATTACGCCATCGTAATGAAGAATTGGAGGAGGAATTAGCGATCTTAAAAAAGGCGTTAGGCATCTTCACCAGAAACCAGAAGTCATTTACGCCTTCATTTTTCAACACCGAAATGAATTTCTTGTTGTGAAGATGTGTCAAGTGTTCGGTGTTTCCAAAAGTGGGGATTACGCCTGGCTTAGGCGGGCGAAAAGTAAACAGAAAGAACAAAAGAACAACTGACTCAACAGATTCGAAAGGAGTATCTAAAGTCCCGTAAGATTTACGAAAGTCCGAAAATTACGCAAGAACTACGCAAACAAGGGATTCGTGTATCTCAAAAGACGGTCGCTCGCATCATGAACGAAGAAGGCTTGAGATCCATTACCGTTCGTAAATTCAAAGCCACTACGAACAGTAACCATTAAAAAACAGGAATTTCTAATTAATCCGATGAGTTAATTCGAATGAGAGTAGGAGATTGTATGCTGGAATAAAGAAAGAGAGCCGACCGACATTACAGTACAGTACAACTCTCTTTTCCTTGTATCTTATTAAATCGAACGGCGGCAGCACTATGTCAATTGTTTCATTATTGGAGCGACTCTTTGAATTTTCAAAAAGGTGCTTCAATGCATTGGACAGGTAGTTATGTTGGAAAATTAATTTGAACTAATATAAATTCCGGTGGGCGATTTAACGTTGATTGGCTGTTTGGTAGTCAAAAATACTGACAAGCCCCGAGTTTATCAAAGCTTCATGTAATTTGTTAATTTTGTTGTGCTCCTGATCCCTATTATTTTTTATCGATTCTCTAACACGTGAAAACGTAAAATCAATTCTCTTTTTAGCCCTAGATACTGCTACAAAAAACGTACAATTATCTTCATCAGTTTGTGTATCATAACTAAAAAATGCCTCGTCTTCTAAGCCTATGAGAAATACAACTTCATATTCAAGCCCTTTGCTTTTGTGAATTGTCATAATAGGAATGGTATTTTTCCCCTCAAAACACTCTATAGCTTCTATCCAATCCTTATTTAGTGTGTATTCATTCCATAAAAACTTTGAGGTTCGATTAATTAATTCCCTAAAATACTTTTCCTGATTATACTGCTGGTAAACGGCTTTTATTTTTTCATATCCCCAAAAGTCTATGATTTCATTCAATAATTCTAAGAAATCGATTTCTTCATTTTGAACAGAAAACTCCATTAACTTTTTCTTACAGGTTGATACCAATGTATCTAGAGATTTGTATAGTTCACCTATATTTTCAAACTCATCTTGTTCATCTAAACCATGTATTAAAAATGAAAATTCGGTTAGAAACAACCATTTGTCTGGGTTACGTTCATTTGCTAAATATAAAACACTTAAAAGGAGTTTAACTATATCTTCCTTCAATAACTCTTGAAACTCTCCTTCATCTCTTGAGCGAATATTTAATTCAGTCAACTTATTCTGAATTTTATTAGTATAAATAGGTAAACTCCGTTTCACGAGAATAACAATCTCACGCGGATCAACATTAGATTGAATTAAATTTTTTATTTCATTAGCTATTATCTCTGACTCTTGATCACAATCATCGAAATAATATAAATTAGCTTCCCCATCTTGGGAATCCCACCTATCATTAGGTTGAATTTGAACTTTATCTTTTTTTAATAGTGGATATAAAGATGTTTGAAGCTGAATTAATCTCGGGGCGGAACGATGATTCATTAAAAGCTCTTTTTCAGTACATTTAAAATCACGTTTAAAAGCTTCAAATATGTCTGTTTTTGCTCCTGCCCAAACCATAATTCTTTGTTTGCTATCACCTACTGCAATAAGTTTAGCTTTTGAATGTAAGAAGCATGTCCTTACTAGTTGATACTGGATAGATGTAGTGTCCTGAAATTCATCTAAAAAAACATGACTATATGTAGCATTTAACGCTTTTAAAATCAAAGGATTAGTTCTGATTAAATACTCAGCTAAAATTGAAATCATTGAAAAAGTTACTTGTGACTTCCCTGTTTCATTATCATTTAATAAGTCGTACCACAAGTTTTTAAGTGTCTGATCCTTATGGGGCAAAGAAATCTCTTTTTTTATTGTCGTATGTATCAATTTGTTCAATTTCGATTTTTTATAATGAATCGTATCTGGAAAGTGTTTGATAAATACTTTTTGCAATAGTTCATCATCTGCAATTTCATAATCTTGTGAAGGTCTATATTCTTCTGGAATTGCTAATCGAAACCGATCAATAATAAATTTAGCAAAACTATCAAAGGTCATTGAATCGAATCTTTTGGCAAGTTCTTTTCCACAACGCTTTTCCACTCTCTCAGCCAAATTAGATTTTGCATCTTTTTTAAAACTAATAGCCAAAAATTTCATTGGATAGGGACATGTATTAGTTTGTAATAAATAGCATGCTTTTTGTGCTAATAACTCGGTTTTTCCTGCACCCGGTCCAGCTACAACAAGCAAGTTTTTATTAGACACAACAGCTTCTAATGCAGCCTCTTCTAAGCATACTCCTTCTGGTTTCCAATCAGCAGGATTCACAAACTTCATATAAAACCTCCCTCCTATTCCTCTATTTTTTTCACAATGGCATCTATAAGACGTTCTAAAGGCTTAGGTAATTGTAATTTGGAGAAATCTAGTTTTTCAAGAGCTCGCATATGAGTTACAGGTTTACTTTTTGATAAAAAAAAGTAGTTATACCAAATCATTAGTTGTTTTTGAGCCGTACTATAAGTTCTTCCGTCCCCTCCATTTTGTTTTAATGTTGTACGTATATCAGAAGTTAATCGTTCTTGATATTCTCGGGAACTATAATCTTCATCACTAAGGTCAGCTATTTTCTTAGTTACATTATTAATTTTTAATCTAGGTCCCTCGTTTGTATCTAAAGAGTCTATATATTCCTTATAGTATTTTTCAAGCAACATAAAGTCTAAATCTAATGGATAGGAAAAATAAACGTTGTTATCTTCTAATAACCGAACCCATGGATTAACTATTTCATCCTTGTAACCTTTCAATTTTTCTATTTGTTCCAAGTCCTCATTAAAAAAATCCGTTTCACCTTCAATGGTTAACAGCTTTTCTTTGGGAAATCCGTTCTCAATTAATTGTTCTATTGCGTATTTAATTCTTCCCCATCCACCACCTTGCCTTTCACGATCAAAATCAAGGAGTGTTATATGTGGGATGTCTAAATCTTTTAATAACTTCCAAAAATAATTAACATGTCGTCCGCCAAGTGGAACAATTGATATACCTTGGACATCAATATCACGTCCCAGAGAAGCTAATATTTTCTTAATAACATATTCTTCACTATCACCTTCACCTAATATAACAAGTTTAGCGAAATACAACTCCGGATAAGCCTCAACTGCACCTTTGACATACTTAAAGCAGTCATATTCTTTTTCAGGTAATTTTATTTCTTTTATTACAGATGATTGTCTCTTATTACATATCCTAAAATGGCGAATGCTCTTACAGTCTACTCGTTTTATAATTGCTGGCGAGTGTGAGGTCAAAATGGTTTGAGCATTTTCTTTTGTCGAAATGTCAATTAAGTTTTTCACAACTTTTCCGAGCAAATGAGGAGCAATATGATTTTCAGGTTCTTCGACTGCCACGATTGTTAAAACGGGTGGAATTATGTTAAAAGAGCGTTGATTTTCCCCCATTTCAGAAAGTGCTTTGTTTTCAATTTCCAATAAAGAATTTACCAGCGACAAATAAAATAAAGATCGTAATCCGTCCCCAAGTTCATTTACACTATAATCTCGTTCAGTTTCTGTAGGAAAAAATTTAAGCTCCACTCTTTTCAGAATCGTTTCCATGTCAGTACTGTTAAATGTTAAAGCGGCTTGATTATATCGATTATCTCCATGATATTTATTCCAGTATTGTTGTATCGCTGATTTAAGAGTATTAATACCTTTTTCATTGTTGAAAAGGTTATCTAATTCAGCAGTCTTTTGTCTTATATTATCAACTGTTCCCTCTGTCCAGTTAATTCCATTCAAAATACGATACAATATAGATCCTGAAACATTTTTCAGTTGTTCATTTGGATCACGCAAAGCGGGAACATAAATACACTTAATATTTGACAAAATTGCTTTCGTAGCCCGTTTCTTATGTTGCTCTTCGATTTCACTATCTTCTGATACAGTAACAAAATAAATTTGGCTATCTATATTACCTTCAATACTATTCCCTCTTTCCCAAGTAGCTTCTAATCGAATTCGTATATAAGGATATTTACCAACATCCTCTACTACAAAGTTTTCAAAAAACGTTGGAATGCTATATGTTATAAAACCATGATTATCTTGTAATTCTGGAAACTCAAACACTGCTTCGATAAATAATTCGCATCTATCCATTTCATCTGGTTTTTTATCAAAAGGCAAATGAAAATCTGAACGTGTCAATGAGTTATTTCCTTCACCAAATAATTTCAACAATGCATGAATAAGAGCTGTCTTCCCAGAACTATTATTCCCAATAAAAGTAGTCAACTTATCAAAGCGCACAACTGTTTCTTCATCACCAAATGAGCGAAAATTTTTTATCTTTAATTTTGTTAACTGCATCCAAAATACCCTCCAAAAAACAATAATTAAGCGTATGTAACCAGCGAACAACATTCGGGTGGTGACAGGCATCTTAATAGGCACCTTAATAACTTCTATACATCCATACCAGCGCCTGCCACTGTTCACACACGGAAGCCAACAATCTTTTCAAGCCCGCTGGCGTGGTAGCAATCATGGAGTGTTCTCCGTAAACATATGTAATCATGAAAATACACCCAATCAATGAATTCCTTATAATCTAATTAATTATTTTGCTTATGTATATGTCATCTCAGATTAACTTTATTTGGAGTTTAAAGCCGTATAATCTGCTCGAAAGTATACTTTAAATTCATTGACTTTAAAGTTGTATTCTTTCAGTAACTTAATCAATAAATTACGAATGGAATTGCTGCTCATGTTCGTTTCCACATATATTTTGTTCGATACCTTCTCTGGTTTACGGAGAAGGCGAGGATCGATAGAGAAATATTTATTTTTCTTTCCATTCATATAATCAACGTTTTCAAAGCTCAAAAACTTTTCTTCATCAATAGAGATTAAAAATTCACACGTTTTTACAAGCATTTCTTTCCATGTTTTCACTTTTACGATATGATGTTCATTGATTTTAAACCCGTACGGCCGGATATGGGTCAAGTTCTCATATAGCGTATGCTCGACATTAGAATCTACTTCATACTGTGAATAGTTACGAGCAGGATTTTTCGTCGTTTCATATTCATCACTTTCGTCAGAATTAAAATCCATATTGTCTACATCAAGCTGATTAATGATTTCCTCTAACTTCGTCTCAAATTGATGGAATGTCTCCGCCATATTCATATACGCTCTACTTTTATCAAAATTCCGCTCGATATATGCTTGGGACATTTTTTGATTCATTGCGTTCATCACATCATTAATTGTCTCTTTCACAAGAACGAGGCTCTCAGCTAAGTTAATCGCTTCTTCTGGAAAATCTTGTTTTAACGCAATCAGCAATTCATCCAATTTCATCATTTTTTTCCTCCTCGTCTCGATAATTTTTAGTTTTCGTTAATCTCATCCTGCTTAGATTGTAGAATGATGTAAATAATTGTACTTGATATAAACGATTGTTTTTAATATCGAATTGAATCGATATGTTTCTCAGGATGAAAAGGCCTTTTCTTTTATCCTATATTATTTTTACAAAAAAATTTGTCAAATCATGTCATAAAAACCAAAAAGACAGAGGCTATGACAACTTCTGTCTTTAATGGTTTATTATCTGCTTATCGCCCGTAGTATAAATTGATTTACATCTTTTTCTGGTCCAATGAATTCAATGTTCGTACCGATTTCTTCAAAATGCCTACAGACGAAGTTAATTTTTGCTTATTCTTCTGGTTTCCACTTTGATTCCTTCTGACTAACCGAAATGGGCCTGTCAACTTTTCTTGACGCTGTGCAAAACACCTTAACAGTAACAATTTTCTATCTTAAATGTTCAAGAATTTACAGCACCCTTAAAAATGGATTCCCTAAGTCATTTGTATTTTCCGCTGCGAATTTTCTCATTTCTTCAATACAGCAAGTGTAATCTTTATTAATTACTTGTTAAAGCGTATCAATTTTACGTAACTCCGTGGTGATATATCCTTCTGGCACATATGGAGACCAGAACATGTAAATACGATTCGGAAAGTCTTTTAATAATAATTCGGCGTACTCTTTTTGCACTTCGTGTTTTTGTTTAATTTTCTCAACAGTTGTATGTAAACCGCGTATGTGTGTTGTCACTTCACATAAATACGTTGTAATAGAGGGAAAAAATTTGGCTCTCTGTCAATTGTGGTGGTGTAAATATTTCCAATACTCTCTCTTTGGAAGGAATGTAGGTTAACCTACATTCCTTCTGATAAGTTGACGCCACAAGATCTTTTTTCGTAATCGCTCAA